>NZ_JBEXOS010000086.1:0-26542 GCF_040611655.1 Streptomyces sp. NPDC006552 | reverse complement strand
GGTGATCGGCACCCCGGCGGGAAGCCCCTCCAGCGTCGCCACAAGCGCGGGTCCGTGCGACTCCCCCGCGGTCAGCCAGCGCAACCTGCTCAACGATGCTCCTCATGCTCGCGCACTGCGTTCGGGCTCCATGGGCGGGCATCGGGTGCGCGGCCCGGCCCACCGTATGTCCCCGATCCTCCCATGGCCCGCGGCCGGGCCGTCGCCGCGTCCGCCCTCCGGACGCGGCGCCCGGCCGTCAGCCGAGGGCGCGCAGACCCGCCGCGCGCATCGCGGCGAGCACCGGCCGCGTCTCCCCCGTGAACTGCTCGAACTGGAAGACGGCCTGGTGCACGAGCAGGTCGAGACCGCTCAGTACGGGGCCGCCGCGCCGCTGCCAGGCCGCCGCGAGCGGCGTCGGCCACGGGTCGTACACCACGTCGAACAGGGTTCCCACCCGCTCGGGCACCTCGCCCGCCAGGTGGTCCGTGCCGCCCTTGGGTGTCGTGGAGATCACCAGCGGCTCCGCGAAGGCCGCTGCCGCGTCCGCCCAGTCGGCGGTGCGCACGGCGACACCGAGCCGCTCGCCCCAGCCCCGCATCTCCGCGGCCCGCCGCTCGCTGCGCACGTAGGCGACGACCTCGCCCGGGCAGACGCGCGCGAGCGCGGCCAGCGCCGACGAGGCGGTGGCCCCTGCTCCGAGGATCGCGGCCGACCCGACCTTGTCGACACCCTGTTCGTGCAGGGCGGCCACGAGCCCCGGGACGTCGGTGTTGTCGCCGGTCCGGCTCCCGTCGGGGTGGCAGACCACGGTGTTGACGGCCTCGACGGCGGCCGCGGTGTCGGTGACCGAGTCGAGCAGCGGGATCACCGCCCGCTTGAGGGGCATGGTCAGCGACAGACCGCCCCACTCGGGCCCCAGCGTCGCGAAGAAGCCCGCGAGGGCCGCCTCGTCGACGTCGAACCGGTCGTACGTCCAGTTCTCCAGGCCGAGCGCCGCGTACGCCGCGTTGTGCAGCTGCGGTGAGAGAGAGTGGGCGATGGGCGAACCGAGTACGGCGGCCCGGCGTGCGTCAGTTGCCCTGGCTTGCATTGAACTTGTCCCTCAGCCTCTCGAACTCGGCGTGTGTCTTCGCGAACTCGGTCTTCTCCATGCCGTCCGTGGCGACGAAGTACATCCAGCCGTCGGACGTGGGGGCGAGCGTCGCGGCGAACGCCTCGTCGCCGGGGTTGTCGATGGGCCCGGGTGGCAACCCCTTGGCCGTATAGGTGTTGTACGGGTCCTTGTTGCTGTGGATCTCGGACTCACCGATGTTGATGTTGCTCTGGCGCTTCAGGTAGTTGTACGTCGAGTCGAACTGCAGGAGCTGGTTGGTCTCCGTGTTCGTGGGCTTGAGGCGGTTGTAGACGACCTCGGCCATCTTGCGGAAGTCGTCGTGCGTCTTGCCCTCGGCCTGCACGAGGCTGGCCACGGTCAGCACCTGATAGGGGCTTTCGAGGTGGAGGCGGTCCGCCTGGCCCGCCAGGTCGAGCTTCGCGTACCGCTCATTGGCCTGGGAGACCATCTGCTTCAGCACGTCCTCGGGCTTCATGCCCTTGGCGACCGCGTAGCTGGACGGGAAGAGGAAACCTTCCAGCGGGTCCTTGACGTTCGCGTGACCGAGCGCCCAGTCGGGCAGCCCGAGGTTCTTGTAGTCGTTCTCGGCGACCTTGGCCGTGGTGCCCTTGGCCGCTTCGAGCTTCTTGTCGATCTCCTCGTAGACCCAGGCATTGCGCCGGCCCTCGGGGATGGTCAGGTTGGCCCGGCTCTTGGGGCTCAGCATGAGATCGACGGCGCTGGCCCCGGACATCTTCTTCTGCAGGATGTACGCGCCGGCCTGGATCGACTTGCCCTCGGAGTCCGCCGACTGGGCCGCGACGAACGCGTCGACGCTCTGCACGACGCCCGCCTCCTTGAGCGCCTGCCCGATGGCGTAGCCGCCCGCGCCCTTGGGGATGACGACGGTGACCTTCTCGCCGTTGCCCGCGCCCGCGTAGTCCGGCGCCGAGCCGAACTTGTCCTGGTAGAACTGGTAGCCGAAGTAGCCGACGCCGCCGACACCGGCCGCGAAGACCACGGTCAGGACGAGGCAGGCGCAGCCGCTGCGCCGCTTCTTCGGCTTCTTGCCGCCGCGGCCGCGCCGGGCGCCGCGGCCCTCCCGCTCGTCGTCGTCCTCGTCGTCGGCGCCGCTGAAGAACGCGTGCTCGCCCTGGTCGGGGCCCGCGTCCCAGTCGGTCTGTTCCGGCTCGGCTGCCCGGCGGCGGCCCGGGGGCTCGGGGGGCGGGTAGGCGCCGGGGGTGTCGTAGTAGTCCGGCTGCTCACCGCCGAACGCCGCGGGACCTCCCGTGGCGTAGGGGTCCATGGGATCGACGCCGTACGGGACCTGGCCGTGCCCGGTGCCGGGGTCCCAGCCACCCTGTCCCTGTCCCTGACCTGGTCCGCCGCCGTACGCCTGCTGTCCGTAGCCCGGGTCCCGCGGGTACCCGGCGTCCTGGCCGTACCCCTGGCCCTGCCCGTACCCCTGGTCCTGCCCGTAGGCCGGGTCCTGCCCGTATCCGGGCTGGTGGTCCGTCCCCCAGTCACCTTCGTAGGACTGCTGCGGCTGCTGCGGGTCGTAACTCCCCTGGCCGCCGTAGGCAGGCTGGCCGTGAGCGGCCTGCTGCCCCCACCCCTGGTCCCCGTACAACGGGTCCTCGGGGTGCCACGGTTCGGAGCCTTGGCCCCGGCCATACTCAGTCATCGATCCCCTACAAGCCGCGAGGCGGTGGGGAGCCCATGTGTCCGGTAGGTCAGGAGGGCAACCGTTCCGCCTCTTTCTGCTGTGCGGCAGCTGTTCGAACGCCACCGATCGCGCGGAACGTTACCGTATCGCGATCAGACAACCACTTCGACGCCCTCGCCCGGCGCACTTCCCGACGCCCGTTCGGACTCCAGGGCCTGCTGGAGGATGATGACGGCCGCCGCCTGGTCGATGACGGACCGGCCCTTCTTGGACTTGACGCCCGAGGCGCGCAGTCCCTGACTGGCCGTCACGGTGGTCATCCTCTCGTCCAGCAGCCGCACCGGCACGGGCGCGATGCCCCGCGCCAGCTCCGTCGCGAAACCGCGGACCTTGACCGCGGCCGGGCCCTCGCCCCCCTTGAGGGAGCGAGGGAGTCCGACGACGACCTCGATCGGCTCGTACTCCTCGACGAGCGCCCGCAACCGCCGGTGGGCGGCCGGGACATCGCGTCCCGGCACCGTCTCGACGGGGGTGGCGAGGATTCCGTCGGGGTCGCAGGAGGCGACCCCGATCCGGGCGTCCCCGACGTCGATCGCCAGCCGGCGGCCTCTGCGCATCAGTTGGCCGTCTCCGCGACCAGGCGCTCGACGGCGTCGATGGCGTCGCCGATCGCCGCCGCGTTCTGGCCGCCGCCCTGGGCGACGTCCGGCTTGCCGCCGCCACCGCCGCCGAGCGTCTTGGCGGCGGTGCGGACCAGCTCACCGGCCTTCAGGCCGCGGTCGCGGGCCGCGTCGTTCGTGGCGATGACCGTCAGCGGCTTGCCGCCCGCCGTGGTGAAGAGGGCGACGACCGCGGCGCGGCCGCCCTGGATGCGGCCCCGGACGTCGAGGACCAGCTTGCGCAGGTCGTCGGCGGAGGTGCCGTCGGGTACCTGGCCGGTGACGAGGGCGACACCGCGGACGTCCTTGGCGGAGTCGACGAGCCCGGCGGCGGCCTGGAGGACCTTCTCCGCGCGGAACTTCTCGATCTCCTTCTCGGCGTCCTTCAGCTTGCCGAGCATCGCGGAGATCTTCTCCGGCAGCTCCTCGCTGCGGCCCTTGACCAGCTCCTGGAGCTGGGCGACGACCGTGTGCTCCTTGGCGAGGAAGTTGTACGCGTCCACGCCGACCAGCGCCTCGATGCGGCGCACACCGGAGCCGATCGACGACTCGCCGAGCAGCTTGACCAGGCCGAGCTGGGCGGTGTTGTGCACATGGGTGCCGCCGCACAGCTCCTTGGAGAAGTCGCCGATGGTGACGACGCGGACGCGCTCGCCGTACTTCTCGCCGAACTCGGCGATGGCGCCCTGCTTCTTGGCGTCGTCGATCGACATGACCTCGGCCTGCACGTCGAGCTCGCGGGTCAGCACCTCGTTGATCTTCTGCTCGACGTCCCTCATCACGGCCGTGGGCACGGCGGAGGGCGAACCGAAGTCGAAGCGGAAGCGGCCCGGCTGGTTCTCCGAACCGGCCTGGGCGGCCGTCGGGCCGAGCGCGTCGCGCAGCGCCTGGTGCGTGAGGTGCGTCGCGGAGTGCGCGCGGGCGATGGCCCGGCGGCGGGTCACGTCGATGACGGCCTGCGCCGGGGCGCCGACGGTCACCTCACCGACCTGGACGACGCCCTTGTGGACGTAGACGCCGGGGACCGGCTTCTGGCAGTCGCGGACCTCGATGACGGCGCCGCTGTCCAGCTTGATGCGGCCGGTGTCACCGATCTGGCCGCCGCCCTCGGCGTAGAAGGGGGTGCGGTCGAGGACGACCTCGACCTCGTCGCCCTCGGTGGCGGCGGGCGAGGAGACGCCGTTGACCAGCAGGCCGACGACGGTGGACTCGCCGGTGGTCGAGGAGTAGCCGATGAAGTCGGTGGCGCCGGCGGCGTCCGCGATCTCGCGGTAGGCGCCCATGTCGGCGTGGCCGGTCTTCTTGGCCTGCGCGTCGGCCTTGGCGCGCTCGCGCTGCTCCTTCATCAGGCGCCGGAAGCCGTCCTCGTCCACGGACAGCCCCTGCTCGGCGGCCATCTCCAGGGTGAGGTCGATCGGGAAGCCCCAGGTGTCGTGGAGCAGGAACGCCTGGTCACCGGCGAGGACCGTCTTACCCGCGGCCTTCGTCTCGGAGACGGCGGTGTCGAGGATGTTCGTGCCGCCCTTGAGCGCCTTGAGGAACGCGGCCTCCTCGGCGAGGGCGACCGTCTCGATGCGCTTGCGGTCGGTGACCAGCTCCGGGTACTGCAGCCCCATCGTGTCGATGACGACGCCGATCAGGTCGTTCACCACCGGTCCGGTGGCGCCGAGGATGCGCATGTTGCGGATGGCGCGGCGCATGATCCGGCGCAGCACGTACCCGCGGCCCTCGTTGCCCGGCGTGACGCCGTCGCCGATGAGCATGGCGGAGGTACGGATGTGGTCGGCGACCACGCGCAGCGAGACGTCCGAGTCGTGCTTGTCGCCGTAGCGGACACCGGTCAGCTCGGTGGCCTTGTCCATGACGACGCGCAGGGTGTCGGTCTCGTACATGTTCTGGACGCCCTGGAGGATCATCGCGAGGCGTTCGAGGCCGAGACCGGTGTCGATGTTCTGCGACGGCAGGTCACCGAGGATCTCGAAGTCCTCCTTGCCGATGCCCTGGCCGCGCTCGTACTGCATGAAGACCAGGTTCCAGATCTCCACGTACCGCTCGTCGTTGACGATCGGGCCGCCCGCTTCGCCGAAGTCGGGGCCGCGGTCGTAGTTGATCTCCGAGCAGGGGCCGCAGGGTCCGGGGACGCCCATGGACCAGAAGTTGTCCTTCTTGCCCAGGCGCTGGATGCGCTCCTTCGGCACGCCGACGACCTCGTGCCAGATCCGCTCGGCCTCGTCGTCGTCGAGGTACACGGTGATCCAGAGCTTCTCCGGCTCCAGGCCGTAACCACCCTTGTCCTGGGGCGTGGTGAGCAGCTCCCAGGCGTACGTGATGGCGCCTTCCTTGAAGTAGTCACCGAAGGAGAAGTTCCCGCACATCTGGAAGAACGTGCCGTGGCGGGTGGTCTTGCCGACCTCTTCGATGTCCGGGGTGCGCACGCACTTCTGCACGCTGGTGGCGCGCGGCGCGGGCGGCTTGACCTCACCCAGGAAGTACGGCTTGAACGGGACCATGCCTGCCGGGACGAGCAGCAGAGTCGGGTCGTCCGCGATGAGCGACGCCGAGGGCACGACCTTGTGGCCACGCTCCTCGAAGAAGCTCAGCCAGCGGCGACGGATTTCTGCCGACTCCATCAGTGGTCCTCATTCCGGTTGGTGTAGTGCGTGTTCTCGATGTGCTTGGGCGGCGTCCTGCCGTCCTGGTCGAGGAGGGCGAAGCGGCGCTCGGGCAGCTCGCCGGCGACCGGTCCGGTCAGGCCGAGCGCGTCGCCGAGCTCGGCCTCGCGGTCGGCCATGTTGGCGCGGACGTCGAGGGCGAAGTCCTTGAGCCGGTGGCCGGCCTCGACCGCCTTGTTGGCGGCCTGGACGGCGAGGCTCTCGGGCGACAGCTGCTTGATCTTGCGGTTGACCTTGGTGGTGGCCCACACGCCGGCGGTGGCGCCCGCGGTGAACCAGAACGTACGACGGAACATCGCTGGGTCAGTCCCTCTTATTCCGGTTGGCCCGCTTGGCCCGGCGCGCCCCCGGGACCTGACGTCCCACGATCACGGTGCGGCGGGTCTGCTGGGCGGGGGCGTCCTTGGTGCGGCCGCCGATGGCCCGGCGTACGCCGTAACCGAACGCGGCCACCTTGACCAGCGGACCCCCGAAGGTGGAGGCCACGGTGGAGGAGAGCGCCGACGCGTTCGACGTGACTTCCTGGACGTCGGAGGCGATGGCGTCGACCCGGTCGATCTGCGTCTGCGCGGAGCGCACCGCGGCGGAGGCGTCGGCGAGCAGCGGGACGGTCTGTTCGGTCACGTCCGCGACCAGCTTGGTGGTCGCCCTGAGCGTCTGGGCCAGCCTCGCGAGCGCCACCGCGAGGAAGGAGACCAGGATCGCCCAGAAGACAGCCACCAGGATCCCGGCCACCTCTCCACCGGACACTTGGCACCGCTCCCTAGCTCTGCACTCTTCGCCGTCTGTCACCGACCTGCCGAGCGGCCGCTGCCGATCATCGAAAAGTCGTCCCCCGAGCCTATCGCGCCCCGCCCCGCTCTCCGTACCGCATTCCGGCGCCGCCCGGCACCACTTCGGCCGGACCGATTGTACGCAGTGCGTACGGATGGGTACGCTCCGTGCCTGATGCGACGCTCTACGCCGCCCGCCGGTCCGCCGGCCGGGCCTCCACGCCCCGGAAATCTGCCCCACGAGCTGAACCGTTTCGTCGGCCGCCGGGCCGAACTCGGTGCCTTGCGCAGGACGCTGGGGGCGGCGCGTCTCGTGACCGTGACCGGAGCCGGCGGCGTCGGCAAGTCCCGGTTCGCCGCGCAGGTCGCGGCCCGGCTGCCCCAGCGGCTGCGCCCGGACGGGGTGTGGCGGGTGGAGCTGGCGCCGGTGCGCCGGCCGGAGCTGGTCGAGTACACGGTCCTGGAGGCGCTCGCCCTGACCGACCACACCACGCGGGCGCCCCGCGAGGTCCTGGTCGACCATCTCGCCGAGCGGCGGCTGGTGCTCGTCCTCGACGGGTTCGAGCATCTCGTGGACGCCTGCGCCCCCCTCGTCCGGGAGCTGCTGCGGGCCGCGCCGGGGCTGCGGGTCCTCGCGGTGGGCCGCAGGCCGCTGGCGCTGGAGGGCGAGCGGCTGTTCCCGCTCTCCCCGCTGACGCCGCAGGACGCGGTGGAGCTGTTCGCGGACCGGGCCAGCGCGCTGCTGCCCGACTTCCGCCTGGACGACGGTTATCAGGTCGATGTCCAGGAGGTGTGCCGGCGCCTGGACGGCCTGCCGCTGGCGGTGGAGCTGGCGGCCGGGCGGCTGCGGGCCCTGTCGCCGGGCCAGCTGGTGGAGCGCCTCGACGACCGGTTCCGGCTGCTGACGGGCGGCTGCCGGGACGCGCTGCCGCGCCACCACACGCTGCGTACGGCGATCGGCTGGAGCCATGAGCTGTGCACGGCCGAGGAGCGGCTGCTGTGGGCGCGCCTTTCGGTCTTCGCCGGCCCGTTCGACCTGGAGGCGGTCGAGTACGTCTGCGCCGGCGAGGGGCTGCCCGGTGACGCCGTCCTGGACGTGCTGCACGAGCTGCTCGCGCAGTCCGTGGTGGTCCGCGAGGAGGCGGCGGCCGGGGTGCGCTACCGGATGCTGGACACGGTGCGGGCGTACGGCGCGGGGTGGCTGGAGCAGAGCGGCGACGGCCGCCGGATGCGGCGCAGGCACCGCGACTGGTACATGGGGCTCGCGACCTGGTGCGAGCTGGACTGGTTCTCCCCGCGCCAGGGCGAGGTGGCCGACCGGATCGACGCGGAGCTGCCGAATCTGCGCGCCGCGCTGGAGTTCTGCCTGACCGAGCCGGGCGAGACGCACCTGGGCCAGTACCTGGCGGGCACGCTGTGGTTCTACTGGGCGGGCTGCGGACGGCTGACGGAGGGCCGGCACTGGCTCGACCGCAGTGTCGACCTGCACGAGCCCCCGGACGGCGAGGAGCCCTTCGCGTACGGCGCCTCGCGCCTGAAGGCCCTGTGGGTGCTCGGTTACGTGGCGATCCTGCAGGGCGACACCGTGCCCGCCCTGGCCGCGCTCCAGGAGTGCCGGGAGGAGGCGGAGCGCGGCGGCGACGCGACGGCGCTGGCGTACGCGGTGCACCGCACGGGCTGTCTGGCGCTGGTGACGGACGACCTGCCGCGCGCCGAGCGGCTGCTGCGGACGGCGCTCGACAGCTACCGCGAGATCGGCGAACTCAACAGCAACGTGCTGATGGGCCAGGTGGAGCTGGCGATGGCGGTGGCGTTCCAGGGCGATCTGACGCAGGCCGTGGCGCTGTGCGAGGACGTCCGGCAGGTCTGCGAGGACCACGGGGAGCGCTGGACCATGGCGTACGCGCTCTATGTCCTGGCGTACGCGCGGTGGTACCAGAGTGATCAGGCCGGGGCCCGCGCGCTCCTGGAGGAGTGCCTGGCCATCGACCACGAGTTCCACGACCTGCTCGGCACGGTCCTGGCGATGGAGCTGCTCGCGCTGGTCACGCTGGCGGAGGGGGACGCCGCGGAGGCGGCGGTGCTCCAGGGCGCGGCGGGCGGCATCTGGCCGTCGGTGGGGCTGCCGCTGTTCGGCTCGGGCCACTACAACGCGCCGCACCAGCTCTGCGAGGCGCGGGCCCGCGCGGCCCTCGGCGACGCCCGGTTCGAGGAACTGGCGCGGGCGGGCGAGCGGCTTGGGCACGACGAGGCCGTGGCCCGGGCCCTTCGCCGGGGCGAGCCGGAGCGGCCGGCCGCACTGGTGCGCTTCCCGCGGCCGAGCACCCCCCAGACGCGAGAACCCGCCGCCTCCCCCACCGCGAACGGCGGGGAGACGACGGGCTGAAACGCAGGTGGGTCCTACGTCCGCTGGTTGATCAGCGGGCGTAGTACTCGACGACGAGCTGCTCGTCGCAGATCACGGGGATCTCCTTGCGGTTCGGGTCACGGTCCAGCCGGAAGGCCAGGGCCTTCAGGTTCACCTGGAGGTAACGCGGGGTCTCGCCGTCGGGGGCGAAGCCACCCTCACGCGCGACCTGGAACAGCGGCTTCTCACGGCTGCGCTCGCGGACCATCACGACGTCGTCGGGACGGACGCGGAACGACGGCTTGTCGACCTTGCCGCCGTTGACCTCGATGTGGCCGTGGACGACCATCTGACGGGCCTGGTAGATCGTGCGGGCGATGCCCGAACGCAGCAGCAGCGCGTCCAGACGGCGCTCCAGCTCGATGACCAGGGCCTCGCCGGTCTTGCCTTCGGCCTTCTTGGCGCGGTCGTAGGCGCGGGCCATCTGCTTCTCGCTGATGTCGTACTGCGCGCGCAGACGCTGCTTCTCCAGCAGACGGACCTTGTAGTCCGAGTTCTGCTTGCGGCCGCGGCCGTGCTCGCCCGGCGGGTAGGGGCGGGCCTCGAAGTACTTGACGGCCTTCGGGGTCAGCGCGATGCCGAGGGCACGCGACTTCTTGACCTTGGGGCGGGACTGGTTCGTCATGAACCAAACACCTCATGTTTCTGATGCGAATACGGCTTCACCAGGGTTCGGGGAGGTCGCATCCGCAGTCCGGGAAACCCTTCACGTCACAAGGACGGGCAGGGCAGCCGCTCCCGGGGCTGGGCACATACGTGCAGCACGCGAGTGGCCCACCGACCTGGGTCCCGGGGTGCGGGAGGGTGGTGGGCTGCCCGCGACACCTTCGACGGTGCGCGACGCTCCTGGATCCCCTTGCCTCACGGTGTGGGGGATCCGGCTGGATGTCCCGCTCTGGTGGTGCCGGTCTCCCTTTCGGGACACCGGGCGCGGGACGCAGCACTTCGCAGGAGTCTACCGGATGCCGCGGGCGCGGAGCACCGCGCCCGCGGCGGCGGGCCGGGCCGGCTCAGCCGCCCGCTTCGCCGCGCAGCCGCTCCCGGACCCGCTCCACCACGTCCGCGTACCGCGCCTCCGCGCCGTACCGCGTGGGCTCGTAGTACCGGCGTCCGGCGATGGCGTCCGGCGCGTACTGCTGCGCCGCGATACCGCCGGGCACGTCGTGCGGGTACACGTAACCCTGCGCGTGGCCGAGCTTGGCGGCCCCCTTGTAGTGGCCGTCCCGCAGGTGGGGCGGGACCGGTCCCGCGAGCCCCTTGCGGACGTCTTCCATGGCGGCGCCGATGGCCGTCGTCGCCGCGTTCGACTTCGGGGCCAGCGCGAGCGCGATCGTGGCGTGGCTCAGGGTGAGGGCGGCCTCGGGGAAACCGATCATGGCGACGGCCTGCGCCGCGGCGACCGCCGTGGGCAGCGCCGTCGGGTCGGCGAGGCCGATGTCCTCGCTGGCCGAGATCATGAGGCGGCGGGCGATGAACCGCGGGTCCTCGCCCGCCTCGATCATGCGGGCCAGATAGTGCAGGGCCGCGTCCACGTCCGAGCCGCGGATGGACTTGATCAGGGCGCTCGCCACGTCGTAGTGCTGGTCGCCGTCGCGGTCGTACGTCACCGCCGCGCGGTTGACGCTCTCCTCGACGGTCTCCAGGGTGATGGCCGCCTCGCCCTTGTCGAGGGCGGCGCCGGCGGCGGCCTCCAGGGCCGTCAGCGCGCGGCGCGCGTCCCCGCCCGCGACGCGCAGCAGATGCTGCTCGGCGTCCTCGTCGAGGCTCAGGGCGCCGCTCAGGCCCCGCTCCTCGGCCAGTGCCCGGGCGAGCAGGCCGCGCAGGTCGTCGTCGGTGAGCGATTCGAGGGTCAGCAGCAGGGAGCGGGAGAGCAGCGGGGAGATCACCGAGAAGTACGGGTTCTCCGTGGTCGCCGCGATCAGCGTCACCCAGCGGTTCTCCACGGCGGGCAGCAGCGAGTCCTGCTGGGCCTTGCTGAAGCGGTGGATCTCGTCGAGGAAGAGGACGGTCTCCTTGCCGTGGCCGCCCATCGCGCGCCGGGCGCCCTCGATGACGGCCCGGACCTCCTTGACGCCCGCGGTGATGGCGGACAGCTCCACGAACCGCTTGTTCGTCGCCTTGGAGACGACGTACGCCAGGGTCGTCTTGCCGGTGCCGGGCGGGCCCCACAGGATCACCGACGACACCCCGGCCGGCCCCGATCCCGACGCGCCCTCGCCGACCAGGCGGCGCAGCGGCGAGCCCTGCTTGAGCAGGTGCTGCTGGCCGACGACTTCGTCGAGGGTGCGGGGGCGCATCCGGACGGCCAGGGGACTCGCGGACGGGTCCTTCTCCTGGCGCTCTTCGGCTGCGGCGGTGAACAGGTCGGGCTCCACGGGGAAAACCCTATGTCACGGCAGTGACAACGCCGCGGGCGGCGGCTTTTCCCGGGGCCGGGGTCAGGCCCAGAGCTTGTCGCCCCAGCGCGTGAAGATCAGCACGGCGATGACGCCGATGTGCACGACGGGCAGCGCCCAGGTGAAGTCCGCGAAGAACGTCTTGAGCCAGCGCGGGGCCGGCAGGAAGTCGTGGCGGACGTTGAACGACGTGACGTACCAGAACATCAGGATCGTGGCGACCCAGGCGAGGGAGCACCACAGGCACAGCGCGTTGATCCGGTACAGCGACTCGAACTGCAGCCAGGTCACGAAGCCGACGCCGAAGAGACAGCCCGCGTTGAAGACGAGCCAGTACCAGCGCGGGAAGCTCGCGCGGGCGAGCAGGCTCATGCCGACGCAGATCACGATGCCGTAGGCGACGAGGCCGAGCATCGGGTTCGGGAAGCCGAAGACCGACGCCTGGTCGCTCTTCATGATGCTGCCGCAGGAGATGACCGGGTTGATGGAGCAGCCCGGCGTGAAGTTCGGGTCCTCCAGCAGCTTGAACTTGTCGAGCGTGATGACCCACGCGGCGAGGACGCCCGCCGCTCCGGTGATCACCAGAAGCAGCGCGAACGCGCGGCTGCCGCCGGCGGACCGCGCGGCGCCGGTGTCGCGGCTGACGGTCTCGCTTGCTGACGCGGTCCTGGTCGTCTTGCTCATCACGCCGATCCGTAGGTGAGGGGTCGAGCCTCGGGCAGGGCCATTCTGCCGTACAGGGGCCGCCGTTCACCGTTCGATCGGCATAAGCACCGGCGGTGGGCGGGGTCCGGAGGCCGCCCCGGACCCCGCCCAGCGCCGCATCAGCCCAGCTTGTCCTTCAGGACGGTCACGATCTGCGCCACGGCGACCGCGCTCTGCTCGCCGGACTCCATGTCCTTGAGCTGCACGACGCCCTCGGCGAGATCGCGCTCACCGGCGACGAGCGTGTACCGGGCGCCCGAGCGGTTGGCGTTCTTCATGGCGCCCTTGAGCCCCTTGCCGCCGAACGAGAAGTCCGCCGAGATCCCGGCCCGGCGCAGCTGCGTCACCGTGCTGAAGAGCACGCGACGCGCCTCGTCGCCGAGCGGCACCGCGAAGACGCTGGTGGTGGCGGGCAGTTCGAGCGCGATGCCCTCCGCCTCCAGGGCGAGGACCGTGCGGTCGACGCCGAGGGCCCAGCCGACGGACGGCAGCGAGGGGCCGCCGATCATCTCGGAGAGGCCGTCGTAGCGGCCGCCGCCGCCCACCGCGGACTGCGAGCCGAGCCCGTCGTGGACGAACTCGAAGGTCGTGCGCGTGTAGTAGTCGAGGCCGCGTACGAGCTTCTCGTCGTCCTCGAAGGCGACGCCCTCGGCGAGCAGCAGCTCGCGCACCTGCTCGTGGTAGGCCTTGCACGCGTCGCACAGGTAGTCGCGCAGCGAGGGCGCGCCCACGAGCTGCTTCTGCACGTCGGCCCGCTTGTCGTCGAGGACGCGCAGCGGGTTGATGTCGGCGCGGCGCAGCGTCTCCTCGTCGAGGTCGAGGCCGCGCAGGAACTCCTGGAGGGCGGCCCGGTAGACGGGGCGGCACTCCTTGTCGCCGAGCGAGTTCAGCAGGATGCGGAAGTCGCGCAGGCCCAGCGAGCGGTACGCCTGGTCGGCCAGGATGATCAACTCGGCGTCCAGGGCCGGGTCCTCGGCCCCGATCGCCTCGGCGCCGACCTGGGAGAAGTGGCGGTAGCGGCCCTTCTGGGGGCGCTCGTAGCGGTAGTACGAGCCCGAGTACCAGAGCTTGACCGGGAGGTTGCCCGCCTTGTGCAGGTTGGCCTCCAGGGCCGCGCGCAGCACGGAGGCGGTGCCCTCGGGGCGCAGGGCCAGCCGGTCGCCGCCCTTGGTCTCGAAGGCGTACATCTCCTTGGTGACGATGTCGGTGGACTCGCCGACACCGCGGGCGAACAGCTCGACGTTCTCAAAGCCGGGCGTCTCGATGTAGCCGTAGCCGGAGGCGCGCAGCGGTCCGGAGATCGCCTCGCGCACGGCGAGGTACTTCGCGGAGTCCGGCGGGATCAGGTCGTACGTGCCCTTGGGGGCCTGAAAGGTGCTCACGGAAGGTCTTCTCGTCACATTCCTCGTCGGGGAGCCTCGGTCGAGGGTCCCTGGCCGGCGGCCACCTGCCGCAGATACGGGTTGGTGGCGCGCTCCTGGCCGATGGTCGTCTGGGAGCCGTGCCCGGAGAGCACCACGGTCGAGTCGTCGAGCGGCAGGCACACGCGGGCCAGCGATTCGAGCATGTCGTCCATGGAGCCACCGGGCATGTCGGTGCGTCCGACGGAGCCGGCGAAGAGCAGGTCGCCCGAGAAGAACACCGGCGGGATCTCCGCCGTCTCGGGCATCCTGAAGGCCACCGACCCCTTGGTATGGCCGGGCGCGTGGGCGACGGTGAGGTCGAGCCCGGCCAGCCGCAGGGACGCGCCGTCGGACAGCTCCCGTACGTCGTCGGGCTCCCCCACGGTGAGTTCGCCCATCAGCGGCATCCCGATGGAGCGGCCGATGCCCTTCTCCGGGTCGCTCATCATGTAGCGGTCGGCGGGGTGGATCCACGCGGGCACGTCGTGCGCCCCGCAGACCGGGACGACCGAGGCGACGTGGTCGATGTGCCCGTGGGTGAGGACGACCGCGACCGGCTTGAGCCGGTGCTTCCTGAGCGCTTCCTCGACTCCCTGGGCGGCCTGATGGCCCGGGTCGATGATCACGCACTCCTCACCCGCGGCGGGGGCGACCAAATAACAGTTGGTGCCCCAGGCCCCGGCGGGGAACCCGGCAATCAGCACGATCGTCCTTCGTATGTCGTCGAGTCGGCGTCGGTACGGCGTCCGAGCCACGGAATGCGGCAGATCAGAGCCTACCGGCGCTGCCGAATCCACAGCGAACCCATATACGGTACGGGGCACCGGCCGGCGGCCCGGCCCGCTCACACAAGGTCACGAGACGTACGAGGAGAACACGCGGTGGTCAGCAAGGATCAGCGGCAGCGTCAGCTCGCCCGGGAGAAGTTCCTGCGCCAGCAGCAGCGGCGCGAGTCCGCGCGGCGCAAGGCGCGCACCCGCAACACCGTGATCGCCGCGGTACTCGCGGTGGCCGTCCTCGGCACGGGTGGCGCGTACGCCGCCGGCGCCTTCAAGAGCGACGACAAGAAGACCAGCGCCGGCAGCGAGCCGAGTGCGAGCCCGTCGGCGTCGAAGGCTCCGGACCCGTGCGGGAAGCCCGCCGCGGGCAAGGCGAAGACGGCTACCTGGAAGAAGGAGCCGGCGATGACCATCGACACGTCGGCCACATACGCGATGAAGCTCGCCACGACCTGTGGCGACATCACCGTCGACCTGAAGGCGAAGGCCGCCCCGCACACGGTGAACTCGTTCAACTACCTGTTGGGCAAGGGTTTCCTGGACCACACCAAGTGCCACCGGCTGACCACCGAGGGGATCTACGTCCTGCAGTGCGGTGACCCGACCGGCACCGGCCAGGGCGGCCCCGGGTACACGATCCCGGACGAGAACCTCAAGGACGCCTCGCTCAAGAAGGCGGAGAAGCAGCAGGGCACGCAGCTGTACACGTTCCCGGCGGGCACCATCGCGATGGCGAACACCGGGCAGAAGCACACCGGCGGCAGCCAGTTCTTCCTCGTCTACAAGGACAGCAAGCTCCCGGCGACGTACACCCCGTTCGGGACCATCTCCGACTCCGGGATGAAGGTCCTCGACAAGATCGCGAAGGCGGGTGCGCAGCCGGCCGACCAGACCACCGGGAACACCGCGCCGAACGCGACGGTGGTGATCGACAAGGGGACCGTGACCAAGTCCTGACCTGCCCGAGGCCAACTTCGGTCGTGCGGGATGCGGACAGCCGCCCCGCCGGTCGCCTATGTTGGCGGTGACGAAACTGTGGACGATGCCCGGGGGCCCACGAGTCTCCCGCCGGCATCATGTGGAGGAGGCGCTGTGAGCAGCGACCCGTGGGGCCGCGTCGACGAGACGGGGACCGTGTACGTGCGGGCGGCCGACGGCAGTGAGCGAGTCGTCGGTTCGTGGCAGGCAGGCTCTCCTGACGAGGCCCTGGCCTACTTCAAGCGCAAGTACGACGGTCTGGTCGTCGAGATCGGGCTCCTCGAGCGCCGGGTGCGGACGACGGACCTGTCGGCCAAGGACGCCTCGGCCGCGATCGAGCACCTGCGCGAGCAGGTCACGGACGCGCACGCGATCGGCGACCTGGACGCGCTGGGCAAGCGGCTGGACAAGCTGGTCGAGACGGTCGAGTCGCGTCGCGAGGAGCGCAAGGTCCAGAAGGCCAAGCAGTCCGACGAGGCGCGGCACGCCAAGGAGGCGCTGGTCGTCGAGGCGGAGGAGCTGGCCCGGTCCGAGCAGTGGCGGGCGGCCGGCGAGCGGCTGCGTGCCCTGGTGGACATCTGGAAGGGGCTGCCGCGGCTCGACCGCAAGTCGGACGACGAGCTGTGGCACCGCTTCTCGCACGCCCGGTCGGCGTTCTCCAAGCGCCGCAAGGCGCACTTCGCGTCGCTGGACGCGCAGCGCGAGGACGCCCGCAAGGCCAAGGAGGCGCTGGTCGCCGAGGCCGAGGCGCTGTCGGACTCGCAGGACTGGGGCGCCACGGCGGCCCGGTACCGCGAGCTGATGACGGACTGGAAGGCGGCGGGCCGCGCCCAGCGCGAGCACGAGGACGACCTGTGGAACCGCTTCCGCGGCGCCCAGGACGTGTTCTTCGCCGCGCGCAGCTCGGTCTTCGCCGAACGCGACGCCGAGCAGGGCGAGAACCTCAAGCTCAAGGAGGAGCTGGCCGCCGAGGCGGAGAAGCTCCTGCCGGTCGGCGACCTGAAAGCGGCCCGTGCCGCGTTCCGCTCGATCAACGAGCGGTGGGAGGCCATCGGCCACGTGCCGCGGGACGCCCGCCCGAAGGTCGAGGGCCGGATGCACGCGGTGGAGCGCGCCCTCCAGGAGTCCGAGGAGACCGAGTGGCGCCGGACGAACCCGGAGGCGCGGGCGCGTGCCGCGGGCCTGACCGGTCAGCTCCAGGCGGCCGTCGACAAGCTGACGGGGCAGATCGAGCAGGCGCGTGCGCAGGGCAACACGGCGAGGGCCGACAAGTTGCAGCGTGAGCTCGATGGGCGGCAGGCGTTGCTGGACTCCGCGCTCAAGGGGCTTGAGGAGTTCGGCGGCTGATCAGAGCCGCACCAGAGCGGGCCCGGGCTTCTGTGAGCCCGGGCCCGCTCTTTTACGCCTTTGCGTCTGCCGTGTTCCGCTCGTCGTGCGAGTGCCCGCCGTCGGATCTTCTCGCGCGGTTCCCCGCGCACCTGCGACGGCCCGTTACGGCCTTCGCGCCGACGTCACCCGGTACACGTCGTAGACGCCCTCCACTCCCCTGACCGCCTTCAGGACGTGGCCCAGGTGCTTGGGGTCGCCCATCTCGAAGGTGAAGCGGGAGGTGGCCACCCGGTCGCGGGAGGTCTGCACGGCCGCGGACAGGATGTTCACATGCTGGTCGGACAGGACGCGGGTCACGTCGGAGAGCAGCCGTGAGCGGTCGAGCGCCTCGACCTGGATGGCGACCAGGAAGACCGAGGACTGGGTGGGCGCCCACTCCACTTCCAGGATGCGCTCGGGCTCGCGGGACAGGGAGTCCACGTTGACGCAGTCGCTGCGGTGGACCGAGACGCCGCTGCCGCGGGTGACGAAGCCGATGATGGGGTCGCCGGGCACGGGCGTGCAGCAGCGCGCCAGCTTGACCCAGACGTCGTCGACGCCCTTCACCACGACGCCCGGATCGGCGTTCGAGCGGCGCTTGGAGCGGCCGCGCGAGGGGGGTGCGCTCTCCGCGATGTCCTCGTTGGCCGCCTCCTCGCCGCCGAGCGCCTGGACGAGCTTCTGGACGACGGACTGGGCCGTGACATGGCCCTCGCCGATCGCGGCGTAGAGCGAGGAGATGTCGGGGTAGCGCATCTCGTGCGCGAGCGTGACCAGGGAGTCGCCGGTCAGGATGCGCTGGATCGGCATGTTCTGCTTGCGCATGGCCCGCGCGATGGCGTCCTTGCCCTGCTCGATCGCCTCGTCGCGGCGCTCCTTGGAGAACCAGGCGCGGATCTTGTTGCGCGCGCGGGGCGACTTGACGAAGCCGAGCCAGTCCCGGGAGGGACCGGCGCCGGCCGCCTTGGAGGTGAAGACCTCGACGAGGTCGCCGTTGTCCAGGGTCGATTCGAGCGGCACGAGCCGGCCGTTGACCCGGGCCCCGATGGTGCGGTGCCCGACCTCGGTGTGGACCGCGTAGGAGAAGTCGACGGGGGTGGCGCCCGCGGGGAGCGCTATGACGTCGCCCTTCGGGGTGAAGACGAACACCTCGTTGCGCGACAGGTCGAAGCGCAGGGACTCCAGGAACTCACCCGGGTCCTCGGTCTCCTTCTGCCAGTCGAGCAGCTGGCGCAGCCACGCCATGTCGTTGAGGTGGTCGTCCTTGCCGGTGGTCCGCGGCTGGTCCGAGCGCACCTTGGAGGCGCCGGCGACGGCCTCCTGCTTGTACTTCCAGTGCGCGGCGATGCCGTACTCGGCGCGGCGGTGCATGTCGAACGTGCGGATCTGCAGCTCTACCGGCTTGCCGTTCGGTCCGATCACCGTCGTGTGCAGCGACTGGTACATGTTGAACTTGGGCATCGCGATGTAGTCCTTGAACCGCCCCGGAACCGGGTTCCAGCGGGCGTGGACCGTGCCCAGCGCCGCGTAGCAGTCGCGGACCGTGTCGACGAGGACGCGGATGCCCACCAGGTCGTAGATCTCCGCGAAGTCCCGGCCGCGGACGATCATCTTCTGGTAGACGCTGTAGTAGTGCTTCGGGCGGCCGGTGACGGTCGCCTTGATGCGGGCCGCGCGCAGGTCGGACTGGACCTCGTCGGTCACTATGGCCAGGTACTCGTCGCGCTTGGGCGCGCGCTCGGCGACGAGCCGCACGATCTCGTCGTACATCTTGGGGTAGAGAATCGCGAACGCGAGGTCCTCCAGCTCCCACTTGATGGTGTTCATGCCCAGGCGGTGGGCGAGCGGCGCGTAGATCTCCAGGGTCTCGCGCGCCTTCTTCTCCTGCTTCTCCCGCTTGAGGTAGCGCATGGTGCGCATGTTGTGCAGGCGGTCGGCGAGCTTGATGACCAGGACGCGGGGGTCCTTGGCCATGGCGACGACCATCTTGCGCACGGTCTCGGCCTGCGCCGCCTCGCCGAACTTGACCTTGTCGAGCTTGGTGACGCCGTCGACGAGGAGGGCGACCTGGTCGCCGAAGTCACGGCGCAGGGTGTCGAGGCCGTACTCGGTGTCCTCGACCGTGTCGTGCAGGAGCCCGGCCATCAGGGTCGCCGGGTCCATGCCCAGCTCCGCCAGGATCGTCGTCACGGCGAGCGGGTGCGTGATGTACGGATCGCCGCTCTTGCGCTTCTGGCCGCGGTGCCAGCGCTCCGCGACCTGGTAGGCGCGCTCGATCTGGCGCAGCGTCGACGTCTCGATCTTGGGATCGTTGCCGCGCACTATCCGCAGCAGCGGCTCCAGGACCGGGTTGTACGGGTTCGAGCGCTGCACGCCGAGGCGGGCGAGACGGGCCCGGACCCGGTTCGAGGAGCCGGAGCGGGCCGCGGGCTGGTTCGCCGCGGCGCGGATCGCGGGCGGCGGGGTGGCACGCGACTGGTCGGCCGCGGGCTCGGGGCGTGGCCGCTCGGCCGCCTTGCCGCCCGGGGCGCCGCCGGACTGCGCGGGACCCTGGCCGCTCTTCGCGGGCGTGCCGGAGGGAGCCGCGGCCTGGTCGGCCTGCTGGTCGGGCTTGGCGGCGGTGAGTGGCTTGGCCTCGTCTGGCAACGGCGCTCCTCGTGCACACGGGTCCCCGATGCGGGGTCCCGGAGACTCCATGGTATCGATCCGGCGGCCGCCGAACATATTCGGCCGGTGGGACGCCCTGTACGCGAGGAACGCCCGAGCGGGGCGCCGGATTCCTCCGGGACCGCCGCCACGGCCGCGACCTGCGGTTCCTACACGACGAGCAGCGTCTCCAGGGGGGCACCCCGCAGCGCCGGTTCCAGCCGGTCGCGGCCGGGCAGGAAGCCCAGCTCCATCAGGACGGCGACGCCGGCCACCTGCGCCCCGGCCCGCCGGATCAGGTGCAGCGCCGCCTCGGCGGTGCCGCCGGTGGCCAGCACGTCGTCGATGACCATGACGCGGTCGCCCGCCGACAGGTCCTCGGCGTGCACCTCGATCTCCGCGGACCCGTACTCCAGGTCGTAGCGCTGCGCCAGCGTGGCACCGGGCAGCTTGCCCGCCTTGCGTACGGGGATGAAGCCGAGGCCCGCGCGGACGGCGACGGGGGCGCCCAGGATGAAGCCGCGCGCCTCCAGGCCGACGACCTTGGTGGCGCCGTGGCGCACGCACAGCTCGGCGAGCGCGTCGGTGAGGGCGGTGAAGGCGGCGGGGTCCGCGAGGAGCGGAGTGATGTCCTTGAACATCACGCCCGGCTCCGGATAGTCGGGCACGTCCCGGATACGGCTGAGGAGCAGGTCCTTGATATCGGTCATTTCTGCACCTCAGGGCAGGTAAGCGAGCGTCGCTCAACAGGATGTTCGGTGGGTTCGCGCGCACGAAACCCTAGCAGCCGCCCGGGCCGGGAACGACGCGGGCGCCAGGAGCCCTGAGGCTTCCTGGCGCCCGTGTGACGCGCTGACGGTGTGCTGATCAGTGGCGCTTGCCCGAGGGGCGGCCGCGGCCGCGGTTGCGGGCGGGCTGCGTGCGCGGCCCGGCACCGGCCGGAGCCGCGTCCTGGGCGTCGCCCTCCTGCCCGGCATCGGCCTGGCGGCCCACCACGGTGGCGTTCTCGGCCTGTGCGGCGGCCGAGGCCCGCTTGGCGAGCACCCGCTTCTTGAGGGCCTTCATCTTCGGCTCGCGCTCCTTGAGGTCGGCGACCAGCGGAGTGGCGATGAAGATCGACGAGTACGCACCGGCGGCGAGGCCGACGAAGAGCGACAGGGAGATGTCGTTCAGCATGCCGGCGCCGAGGAAGCCGCCGCCGATGAAGAGCAGGCCCGCGACGGGCAGCAGCGCCACGACCGTGGTGTTGATCGACCGCACCAGGGTGCTGTTGATCGACCGGTTGGCGATGTCGCTGTAGGTCCACCGCGTCTGCTTCTCGATGCCCTTCGTCTGCTCCTTGAGGGAGTCGAAGACGACGACCGTGTCGTAGAGCGAGTAACCGAGGATCGTGAGCAGACCGATCACCGTGCCCGGCGTGACCTCGAAGCCCACCAGGGCGTAGATCCCGACGGTGATGGTGATGTCGTGGATGAGCGCCACCAGTGCCGCGAACGCCATCCGCCACTCGAAGGCGATGGCCAGGTAGATCACCACCAGGACCATGAAGATGGCCAGACCCTGCCAGGCCTTGTTGGCGATCGTGTCGCCCCAGCTGGGGCCCACCAGGTCGGCGTTGATCTTGTTGGCGTCGATGCCCATGTCCTTGGACAGCTCGGCCGCGATCTGGTCCGACTTGCCGGTGTCGATGCCCGCGATCTGGACGCGCAGGCCGCCGGTGCCCAGCTCCTGCACGATCGCGTCGTGGCCCGACGCCTTCTCCGCGTACTCCTCCGCCTTGGCGGCCGAGACGCTGGTCTTGGGCGTCGTGAAGACGGCGCCGCCCTCGAAGTCGATGCCCATGTTCAGGCCGCGCACCGCGAGGCCGAGGATGGCCGTGATGGTGATCAGGATCGAGACGCCGTACCAGATCTTGCGCTTGCCGATGAAGTCGTAGCCGACCTCACCGCGGTAGAGCCTGGCGCCGAGATTGCCGAGCTTCGACATCTCACGCCTCCTTCGGGTCGACAGGGCCGGCGGCGGACGCGGTGCTGCGGCGGGTGGAGCGCCGGCGCAGCGGAGGCTGGGCACCGAGGCGCTTGGGGTCGAGCCCCGACCACTTGCTCCCGCCGGAGAAGAACTTCTTGCGGGCCAGGATCGTCATGAGCGGCTTCGTGAAGAGGAAGACCACGACCACGTCGAGCAGGGTGGTCAGACCGAGCGTGAACGCGAAGCCCTGCACCTTGCCGACGGTCACGATGTAGAGCACCGCCGCCGCGAGGAACGACACGAAGTCGGAGACGAGGATGGTGCGCCGCGCGCGCGGCCAGGCGCGCTCGACGGCGGGCCGCACCGAGCGGCCCTCGCGCACCTCGTCCCGGATCCGTTCGAAGAACACGATGAACGAGTCCGCGGTGATACCGATGGCCACGATGGCACCGCAGACGGCCGGCAAGTTCAGCGCGAAGCCGATGGCCGGGCCGAGCAGCGTCATGAGGGTGTACGTGAGGATGCCGGAGGCGACCAGCGAGGCGAGGGCGATGACCGACAGGCCGCGGTAGTAGACCACCAAGTAGATGATGACCAGGGCGAGGCCGATGGCGCCCGCGATCAGGCCGGCGTGCAGCTGCTCGCCGCCGAGGGCCGCGGTCACCGTGGTGACGCTCTGCTCGTGGAAGGTGAGCGGCAGGGCGCCGTACGACAGGACGTTGGCCAGGTCCTGCGCGGACTCCTGGGTGAAGCTGCCGGAGATCTCCGCGTTGGCGCTCAGCGTCGAGCTGACGCTGGGGGCGGAGACCACGTCGCCGTCGAGCACGATGGCGAACTGGTTCATCGGCGACTGCTGGTCCTTGAGCTTGCTGGTCGTCGCCGCGAACTTCTTCGAGCCGCCGCCCGTGAAGTCCATGTTGACGACCCACGCGCCGGACTGCTGATTGATGACGGCCTGGGCCTTCTTGACGTCCTTGCCATTCACCTCGGAGGCGCCGAGGACGTACTTCTCCCACTGGCCCTGCGAGTCCTTGCCGCAGGCGATGATGGAGTCCTCGGGCTTGGCCCCCTCGTTGACCTTCGTGCGGGCCGCCTTGTCGGTGCAGTCCAGTTCCGTGAACTTCTTCTGCAGGGCGGCGGTCGCCGGGTCGGCGGAGGGCGGCGCGCTCGACGACGGCGTCGGGGACGCCTTGTCGTCGGCCTTGGCGCTCGACGAGGCGCTCGGCGACGCGTCGGCCTTCAGCGCGTCGGTGACGGCTCGGCCCTGGGACGTGGCCGTGGCGGACGGCGTGGCAGAAGCCTTGTCGGTCGCCTTGTCGGTCGCCTTGTCCGTGGCCTTGTCGGTCACCTTGTCGCCGGAGGAGGCGCTCGGGGACGGGCTGGCCGTCGCGTTGCCGGCCGGTGCGCCGGCGGCCACCGTCAGGACGGGGCGGAAGTAGAGCTGAGCGGTCGTACCGACCTGCTCGCGCGCCTGCTTCTGGTTCGTGCCCCGCGGGATGTTGACGATGATGTTGTTGTTGCCCTGCGTCTGGACCTCGGCCTCGGAGACACCCATGCCGTTGACCCGGCGGTTGATGATGTCCGCCGCGGTGTCCATGTTGGTCTTGTTGATCGCGTTGGGCCGGCCCGGCTCGTTCTTGGCCTCCAGCGTGATGCTGGTGCCGCCCGCGAGGTCGATGCCGAGACGCGGCGTGAACGTACCGGAGAGGAACATCCCCCCGACGAGCGCCACCATGATGATCACGATCAGGCTCAGGGCGCGCCCGGGCTTGCTCTGTGAGCCTGCCCCTCGGCCCTTAGTAGGTGTGGCCACCTTCTCGTACTCCCTCTCCATCCGCCCGCGGCGGGGATCGCTGCCCCGACCTGCACGGACGGCCATGAAATGGTCGTAAATCCACGCGGGTCACGCACGGACCGCGGCCGCGGCGACGCAAGCGGTCGCCCCGCGGCTGCGGTCGTGACTACTTCGCGTCGGACTCGCCGTCGGTCTTCTTCGGCTCGGCCTCGGCGGCCGGCTCGGCCTCGACGACGGGCTTGGGCTCGGCGGGCTCGGCCGCGGCGGCGGGCTTCTCCGCCTCGTCCTTCTTGCCGAGGTCGATGCGCGCGACGTCGGCGCTCTCGTCGGTCCCGGTGAGGGAGGACGCGTCGTCCGGCACGACGGCCGAGCCGGTCAGCTCGTCGTCCTCGGAGGCGTCCACGCCGTGGACGATGCGGTTGTACTCGTCGTCGGAGAGCACCGCACCGATCGCGTTCTTCGCGAACATGAGGTGCACGCCGGGGCCGGCGTCCAGGAGGACCGTGTCCTCGTTGACCTCCTTGACCGTGGCGTACATGCCCCCGATCGTGCGGACGCCGGAACCGGGCTGCATGTCGTTGCGCATCGATGCGGCCGCCTGCTGCTTCTTCTTGGCAGAGCGGGTCATCAGGAACATGGCCCCGATGAGCACGATGAACGGGAGGAGGGTCACGAGACTCACGGGTGGGAACTTCCTTCAGGCGACCGCGTCGGAGAACGGCCTTGTCGGTTTCGGGGGTGCACCGTCGCTGTAAAAGGCGACCGTCGGCGGAGTCTAAGCGAGTCCGCACTGTGGGAACAACGCTCAGCATGGCACCGGGGTTCCAGGCCCGGCGAGCACCCGCGCCGTCACGCCCCGAAGAGGTCCCCTTGTCCGGTTGCGCCCGCTCGCCCCTGGGGCGGGGTGAGCCCCAGGTGGGCCCAGGCGGCGGGGGTGGCGACCCGGCCGCGGGGCGTGCGGGCCAGCAGCCCCTCGCGGACGAGGAAGGGCTCGGCGACCTCCTCGACCGTCTCGCGCTCCTCCCCCACCGCGACGGCGAGCGTCGACAGGCCCACCGGTCCGCCGCCGAACAGCTTGAGGAGCGCCTCCAGGACGCCGCGGTCGAGCCGGTCCAGGCCGCGGCCGTCCACCTCGTAGACGGCGAGCGCGGCGCCGGCGATCTCCCGGGTGACGGAGCCGTCCGCCTTGACCTGGGCGTAGTCACGGACGCGGCGCAGCAGCCGGTTGGCGATGCGCGGGGTGCCGCGGGAGCGGCCGGCGATCTCGGCGGCGCCGGCCGGGTCGATCTCCACGTCGAGCAGGCTCGCGGAGCGGTGGATCACCCGCTCCAGCTCGGGCGGCTCGTAGAACTCCATGTGCGCGGTGAAGCCGAAGCGGTCGCGCAGCGGGGGCGGCAGCAGGCCCGCGCGCGTGGTGGCCCCGACCAGGGTGAACGGGGGCAGCTCCAGCGGGATGGCGGTGGCACCGGGGCCCTTGCCGACGATGACGTCGACGCGGAAGTCCTCCATCGCCATGTACAGCATCTCCTCGGCGGGCCGGGACATGCGGTGGATCTCGTCGAGGAAGAGGACCTCGCCCTCCTGGAGGGAGGAGAGGATCGCGGCGAGGTCGCCCGCGTGCTGGATGGCGGGGCCCGAGGTGATGCGGATCGGGGCGCCCATCTCCGCGGCGATGATCATGGAGAGGGTGGTCTTGCCGAGGCCGGGGGCGCCGGAGAGCAGGACGTGGTCGGCGGTGGCGCCGCGCGCGCGGGCGGCGCGCAGCACCAGGTCCAGCTGCTCCCTGACCTTCTCCTGGCCGATGAACTCGCCCAGGTCCTTGGGGCGCAGGGCCGCCTCGACGGCCTGGTCCTCGCGGTCGGCGACGGAGTCCACGAGCCGCTCGGGGTCCGGCGCCGCGTCGGTCGGGTCGTCCCAGTTCATTACGTGTGCCTCGCGTTGCGGGTTCGAAGTCGGGCGGGTCGGGCGGGCGGACGGCTAGCGGGTGCGGTTGAGGGTCTGCAGGGCCGCCTTGAGGAGCTGCCCCACCTGCGGGGTGCCCTCGGCCGCCTCGGCCTGCGGGGTGACCGCCGCCACCGCCTCGTCGGCCTCCCGGGTCGCGTAGCCGAGGCCGATCAGCGCGGCGTGCAGCTGGTCGCGCCAGCCGCTGGTGGTGGGGGTGCCGATGGCGGGGCCGCCGGTGCCGAGCGGTTCGCCGAGGCGGTCCTTCAGCTCCAGGAGCAGCTTCTGGGCGCCCTTCTTGCCGATGCCGGGGACGGCGGTGAGCGCCTTCTCGTCGCCGGTGGAGACGGCGCGGCGCAGGGCGTCGGGGCTGTGCACGGCGAGCATGGCCTGGGCGAGGCGCGGGCCGACGCCGCTGGCGGTCTGGAGCAGCTCGAACGTCTGCTTCTCGTCGTCGTCCGCGAACCCGTACAGGGTGAGCGAGTCCTCCCGTACGACGAGGGAGGTGGCGAGCTTGGCCTGCTGGCCGAGGCGGAGCGTGGAGAGGGTGTTCGGCGTGCACTGGACGGCCATGCCGACCCCGCCGACCTCGACCACCGCGGCGTCGGGGGCGAGCGCGGCGACGGAGCCGCTGACGAAGGCGATCATGCGGTACGGCCTTTCGGTGCTTCGGGTGCGCGAGCCGCGTGCTGCGCCACGGCTTGCTGGAGTCTGTTCTGTGCGGGGGCGCGCCAGATGTGGCAGATGGCGAGGGCGAGCGCGTCGGCCGCGTCGGCCGGCTTGGGCGGCGCGTCCAGCCGCAGCAGCCGGGTCACCATGGCGCCCACCTGGGCCTTGTCGGCGCGGCCGCTGCCGGTGACGGCGGCCTTGACCTCACTGGGGGTGTGCAGGGCGACGGGCAGGCCGCGGCGGGCCGCGCAGAGCATGGCGACGGCGCTGGCCTGGGCGGTCCCCATGACGGTGCGCACATTGTGCTGGCTGAACACCCGCTCCACGGCGAGGAGTTCGGGCTCGTACTCGTCGAGCCACCGCTCGATGCCCTGCTCGATGGCGACCAGCCGGTGGCCGAGCTCGGCGTCCGGGGGCGTGCGCACGACGCCGACGCCGTGCATCGTCAGCGGGCGCCCCGCGACCCCCTCGACCACGCCGACCCCGCACCGGGTAAGACCCGGGTCCACGCCCAGCACGCGCACGCCTCGCCCCCACTTCCCTCGCCTGTTCGTGCAGGCTATCGGCTGCCACTGACAAAGCGGCGGGCCGACGGGCGTGAAGTTCTTCAACTGGACGGGCACGATGCTCAAGGGCTCGCTC
>NZ_JBEXOS010000085.1:0-27544 GCF_040611655.1 Streptomyces sp. NPDC006552 | reverse complement strand
AACGCCGAGCCGACATTCACGAAGCGTTCCTCAAACTGGCCTGCTGCCTCATCACCCACCGACAACTCAGGTCATTGTGTTAGCCGTTCTTAACCCGCGACGCTTCGCGAGCTGAAACACCGGCTACCGCCTCTCTTTGCCACATGGAAGTGGATCTGTGGCGGATAAGCGATGCCCAAGGTCGTCAAGCCAGGTAAGCCCGCCTTCACCAGGCGGTACCCGGTTCACTCCATCTGCCCCACAGTTACCTCCAATTTCCGGATATGAACTCGCAAAATCATGAACATGGGAACATTGACGATTGCACATTTGGCGTGATTGTGATCTTCCAGATGAGCAAATCTCGGGTAGGGTGAATTGAAACAATGCACACTCTCCACGAACGATCGGGCATTTACTCAATTTCGGGAAACTTAGAGTAAGCCTGACAGGAGGGTATGACGGGTTCAAAGGCGATGTCGCATGGGGGTTTCAATGTCTGAGGAAACTAACTGTCGCTCCGACCTTTCGCAGGTCTCAAGGCAGCGTGTCCTGATCGCTGGCGGAGCAGGATTCCTGGGATCGCACCTGAGTGAGAAGTTCATAAATCTCGGCGCCGAAGTTATTTGTCTTGACAATCTGTCGACCGGCAGGCGCGAGAACATCTCCGAGATTATGGACAATCCTCGATTCACATTCATCGAAGCTGATGTCACCAGTGGGAAAGTATTGGAAATTGATGGAAGGCTGGACGCCGTATTTCACCTGGCATCCCCAGCGTCTCCTATCGATTACCAGAACATACCCATTGAAACTCTGCTTGCAGGTAGCGTTGGAACCCGCAACCTTCTGGAAGTTGCTACAGAGAAGGACTCACGCTTTGTCCTGGCTTCAACTTCGGAGGTCTACGGGGAGCCTCTCGAGCACCCTCAAAGGGAAACCTACTTCGGGAACGTCGACTCCACAGGACCCCGAAGTTCGTATGACGAGGCCAAGCGCTATGCCGAAGCACTGACTACCGCGTACCGCCAAGACCGAGGCACAGACACCGCGATAGTACGCATCTTCAACACATACGGGCCGCGGATGCGAGAGAACGACGGGCGCGTCGTGCCGGCGTTCATCGGTCAGGCAATCCGCGGAGTTCCGTTGACCGTGGCTGGCGATGGAGAACAGACGAGGGCTTTCTGTTACGTAGACGACTTGATCGAAGGCATCGTCGCCCTGGCGTCCTCCTCGGAGTACGCTGGGCCAGTCAATCTTGGTAACCCCCAGGAAATGACCATGCTCGAGCTTGCGCACTTGGTTATCGATGTCACTGGCTCTGCATCAGGAATCGACTTCATTCCTCGGCCGGAGGGTGACCCCTCACGCCGGAAGCCTGATATCTCGCTGGCCGCCCGAGAACTGAACTGGTCTCCCCAGGTATCACCGGGTACAGGCCTTAAGCAGACGGCGTCCTGGTTTGCCCGTAACCTCAGTGAACCGCGCACACGCTATACGGTCGTTGGCGACACCCGCAGCCGCGCCAAGCTGTGAAGAGGCCAACTGTCGCACATGTGATCACATCCGCAGGAATCAATGGCGCCACACGCTCAGTGATAGACCTGGCGCGGGAGCAGCAATCAGATGGCTGGGATTCATTGGTTCTGCTCGCCAGAGAGGGATACGCCACCGAGGCGTGTGCCCGTGTCGGCGTACCGACGATGCTACTCCCCGAGCTTCTCGCCGTGGAGAACAAGGATGCGTCCCGCCACCGGCTGATCCGCGAGACCGCAGCGCAGTGCGCACAGCGACTTGGTGGTCTATCCATAGATTTGATTCACACTCACCTACCCAGTGCCGGACTGCGTACTGCAACTCAAATCGGGGAGCGACTGCGGATACCAGTAGTGCAAACGCATCACTCCATCCGAGTTGCGCCCGCCGACGTAGAAACTGCTTTGCAGTCGCAGCTTCAGTTCATTGCGGTTGCCGAATGTGCATCGAAACTTCTCGTGGAGCATGGTATCGAAAAGGATCGCGTGCACTATATTCCAAATGGAATATCCCAGCCTTCGCGCAGTGTGCACTTTTTTGACCCTTCGGGTCGGCCGCATCTAGTCTTCGTCGCAAGACTTGTCCCTGACAAAGGTTTGGATTCGGCACTGGGCGCAATGAAAATTCTCGAAGATCGCCTTGGGGATGCGGCGCCAGATTTGCACGTATTTGGTGATGGTCCGGACCGGGAGCGATGCGAATCACGAGCTTTACGTGACGGGCTGACGGAATCGGTAATGTTCCACGGAACGGTTCCAGACGTTCTGGGGCCAGGGCTGGACGCGCTAGCACTGCTTGCTCCATCTCGGCGGGAAGCTTGTCCGTTGAATGTGCTCGAGGCCATGGCAAGCGGTATTCCTGTGATCACAGTCGGAGTAGGCGACGTGGTCAATATGATTGCCGACCGAGTCAACGGACGTTTGGTTCCGCCTGATGACTCCTGCGCGATCGCGTATTCCGTCATTGAGCTGCTGGCGGATAGTCGAATGCGAAGCCGTTATGCACGGAAAGCGCGCGAGATCTACAGCCGGTCTCATTCACTGAAAGTCATGGCAGACCGCACAGCTGAATTGTATTCGGATATTCTGCGCGCGTTTGCTGACCGCCCGGTTTCCAAGTAAGGAAGATCGTGAAAATTTCTCTTATTGTGCCAGTTCATACAGGTCGCGGCGGGTACGCGGCAGAACTGATTCGCGAGGCACTTTCAGAGCCAGTCCCTGATCTGGAGCTGGTCATCGTGGATAGTTCGGTCGGTGAAGAACGCAAAATCCTTGCGAAAGAGTGCCAGAATTATGACGCCTTGTATCTCGCAGGGCCGAAGGACGCCGCGAGCAAGCGCAACATAGGAGCCCATGCGGCGGTCGGCGAATACCTCCTCTTCGTTGACTCGGACTGCCTGATTTCACCTGACTCAATTCGTAATCATATTGAATTCATGGATGGATCGGCTCCTGACGTCGCGGCCGCGATTGGGCCGACGCTGATGATTGGGAACGACAACCATTACCCGTGGACGGTGTTGAGGCACTCGCTGAAGTACAACCAGTGCTATGACTGGCCGGATCGATATGAGCGTGTGCTTTGGGGGACGACGTCCAACCTCGTAGTCCGCCGGAATGACTTTCTGGCCTCCGGCGGATTCCGGCCCATGCTGCCGGCGCCTGTGGGCGGTGAGGACGTCGATTTCGGCGTCCGATTGACTGAGCTGGGCCGCTCCATCGCTACGAACCCGGACGCTAAGGTGCGGCATCGGCGTGAACACATCACCTCCCTGAGGCCGGTGGCCCGGAGCTTGTACTACTACGGGGTAGCCGACGCAGCACTCGCAACTCACCACCCCGCGCGCAGCATGCGGCATTTTCCTTCGACTGCGGCGACGGTGGGCGCAGGGGCGGCGATGACTGTGCTTGCTGGCCGTACGCATCTCGGATGGAAAGGTGGTGCGATCGTGGGGGCCGCCACCGGCATTGCCGTGCTGGAGAAGGCCCGGCGTTCTGGATCGTTGTACACCGCCACGGGCACCAAGACATCAGGCCGACGAGAGTGGCTCCGATGGCTCCCCGCACGCTGCCTCGATGCAGTCTTCGATCTTGGTGTGACAGCAGGCGCGATAAGGGCTAAGCGTCCCGTTCTTGCGCTGCGCCGGTTCCGCTATGTGAACGAGACCGAATTCCGCGAGAAGCCCTAAGTCGCTCCTCGTCGCCCTAGGACCGATTCTCGTAACTACGCAGTATGGAGCCTTAATTGATCACCCTCGGTATCACGGGAAGTCTCACCGCGCTGCAAGGAAACCGACTCCGCGAGCTGCCCGACTGGTTCTTCCACGATGCGGCTGCAGCTGTCGTGGTCGACGGAGTCACCGTGGCGGCCGTGGAGGAAGAACGCCTGAACCGGATCAAACATACAACGGCCTTTCCTGAACAGGCCATTCGTTTTTGTCTGGACATGGCAGGGATCAATCCGTCTCAGATCGATGAAGTCGCCTTCTTCTTCGGCGAGGAGTACACCGATCTGGAGCTGAACCACCAGTACGTGGAGCGACCAGCGGAGGAACTGGTGAGCGCGCGTGACCTTTTGAAGGAAGGGCTGGAACGAGCGGTCGGGCAAATGCCTGCAAACCGACCGCTCAGCTTCGTCCCACATCATCTTTCTCATGCCTTTGGCTCCTGGGCAGACTCTGGTTTTGATAACAGCTTGGTGACTGTGGTCGACGGTAACGGTGAGTCCGAAAGTATCTCCATTTACCACGCCGAGGCTGGCGCGCTACGTCCGATTAAGACGTACCCGATCGACGCTTCCCTGGGCCACCTTTACCTGGAACTCCTACCGTTGATGGGTTTCAAACGGTTCGATGAGTACAAGGTGATGGGCCTGGCTCCTTACGGAGATCCGTCGGTCTTCCGTAAGGAACTAGAGCGCTTCGTTGAGTTTCTTCCGAACGGTGAAGTCGGCATCGACCGGCCGCCAATGGTGGAGCACTTCCTACGTGCGGGCTTCCGCCCGCGGCGCAAGGGAGAGTCCTTCCGCCAGGCTGACGCAGATCTGGCGGCGGCACTCCAAGAAACCCTGGAAAAGTCGATGCTGCACCTGCTCGGACACTGGCGAGCAGAGACTGGGGAGCAGCGGCTCTGCCTGTCCGGAGGCGTGGCTCACAACTCCTCGAGCAATGGGCGCGTGCTGACATCGGGGTTGTTCAACGAGGTCTTCGTACACCCCGCCTCACACGATGCAGGTGCGGCCCTGGGGGCTGCTCAGTACCGTCAGAGCCTGAGCGGCCTACGCATCGGAGGCCGACGTTTATCTCACGTCTTCTGGGGCCCTGATGTCAACGAGCGAACTGATTCGGGCCAGACAGTGGACCAAGCAGTGCAGCGCTGGAGCCCGTTGCTCACGGTGGAGCGTATATCCGCTGGCGAGGAGACGGACAAGGCTGCGGAACTGATCGCCGAGAACGCGGTGATCGGATGGGCGACGGGCCGATCGGAATTCGGCCCGCGAGCCCTGGGCCACCGCAGCATCTTGGCCGACCCTCGCCTTGCCGAGAACCGGGATCGCGTCAACGCCAAGATCAAAAAGCGTGAGGGCTTCCGTCCGTTCGCTCCGGCCGTGCTGCAGGAGAGGGCCGGCAGCGTCTTCGATCTGACCTCGACGAAGGCTCCACTGGACTTCATGTCCTTCGTGGTCGGCGTCCAACCCGAATGGCGCGACCGTCTCCCCGCAGTCACGCACGTTGACGGAACCGCGCGTGTTCAGGTGATCAACGGGGAACACAACACCAACCTGTGGAACATTGTGAAGAAGTTCGAGGAACGTACGAATGTACCCGTCGTTCTCAATACGTCCTTCAACAACTTCGCAGAGCCCGTCGTCCAGAGCGCAGACGACGTCATCCAGTGCCTGCTGACCACTGGACTCGATGCAGTGATCATGCCTGGCTACCTCCTGAGGCGGGTTCCGGACCTGGACAGTGCACTGCTCTCATGCTCTCTCAAGGCATTGCCGATGACCCGCTTCGAGCGGACCCAATACACGGATACCGAGGGCTCCATCACCGACACCTTCTCCGTGCGACTCGGCGTCCCGCGGTCCCAACCCGTCGCCATCAGCCGGCACCTGTGGAACGCCCTGGCCGACTCTCGGGCACGGACGCTGCCTGTCGGGGACATCCCGGTCGCAGCGGACGACGAGCGCAACCAGCTACTCGCGGAGGTCATGCTTATGTGGGAGAACCGCTACATCGAAGTGGTGCCCACATCTTGAGCCCGGTGAACGAAGCGGCTAGGCCCACTGCATTCAGCGAGCCTGGCTCCCAGTTCGCCCCGCGTGGTGGGCCGGCTGTCGACCGGGCGGGCCCGACAGGGTTCCTGCCCGCTGCCTCCCGCTTTCACAGCGCGACTCCATCCATCTCGGACGCAGAGGCCATCGTCCACGTTCGACCATGCGGTGGGCTGAGAGACGACGAAGCGCGGGGTACCGGGCAGGGCATGCGCGAAAAAACCCGGAGTCATGACGGTCCCCAGTCTCGGGCTGCGCGTAGTGAGCGACCAACGGTCGGAGAGAGGTGGACGGCTCAGTGACGAAACCAGAACTCCCCCTGCCTGAGCGGCTGGTGAGAGCCGCTTCTCGCACCGAGGAGGATCGAAGTTGGCTGACTTCGCTTCCCGTACTCGTCCACTCCCTGTCGCGTCGTTGGGGAGTTGAAGTGCAGGACATCTTCGACTCCCGCTACGGCGCAGTGTTCAAGGTTCGCGGAGGGCCTGCAGGAAAAGCCGTCCTCAAGCTGTCGCCGCCTAACGAGGAAGCCACCCGAGAGGCGGCTGGCCTGGCCGCCTACCAGGGGGCCGCGGTGCCCTCGCTCTACGAGCGCGACGATTCTCTGGGGGCACTGCTCTTCGAGGAGATCCGTTCAGGCCAGCCACTCGCCGCAGCAGAACTGGACGATCGGAAGCAGACGAAGATCATCGCCCAGGTCCTCACATCCCTATGGGCAGTGCCTACCTCGCGGCTTCCTGCAGGCTCGGGTCTCGACGACTACATCGGCACCCGTCCGCACGTCATGCGCGCGCGGTGGAACAGTGAGCAGGACCTCATGCCCAGAAGCCTCCTGGAGCAGGCTCTTGAGGTATTCGAAACATGGCAGCCGACAACGGATCCCGTGATCCTGCACAACGATCTACATCATCAGAACATCTTGTTGTCGCAGAGCGACTGGGTGGCCATAGACCCCAAGTGCCTACGAGGGCCGAGGGAAGCTGATCTTGCCCCGATGCTTCGCAATCCCTGGATGCAGACGCGCGACGTGGGCCAGCTGAGGAAACGTCAGCAGGTACGACTGAGCCTGATGCACGAGATGACTGGCACAGACACGGAACGAGCGCGACGCTACGCCCTTGCCAATACTGTCGATCTTGCCCTGTGGAGTTTCTCGGCAGGCGAGAAGGCAGACGCCGAGTATCTCACCGCCGTCGCGCAGAGCCTGTCGTAGACGGCTAGCCCGACCATTTGTGGAGATTGAGGGTTGTTGCATGCGGCAGAGTGACCTAGCCAGGTTCAATTCACTGCTCGAAGATCTTTATTCACGTTCAACCGTCGACATGGGGGACATTGAGCGTTTCGAGTTTCTCAGTAATAACATGTTTAATGTATTGCTTCCGTCAGGGGCGCTTGGGTCGAATTGGAGAGAGTTTCTTTTCGGTGGTTTGCTGGAGAGTGAGAACAGCCTGGACTCAGGTAATCCCTACTGGCCGGCGGCCCCGGAGTTTCTTAATGAAATCGTCCGTTCGGTCAGTGACATGGACCGGGTGCGCGGGTACTACGGCCCCCAGGCGCAGGAGCGGCTGTGCGATGCGGTGCGTTCCTTCCTGAAGGCTGAGGGCGAAATACCCTCAGCTAACTTGGATGTGACGGTTGGGGCCGGGACCGTACACCTGTACGACCTGCTCTGCCGTCACCTGATACGCCGCGACGGCGACGTCGTGCTGTCCGCACACCCGATCTATGGATTTTTCATTCCGCATGCGGAACGAGCAGGCGGCCGGACAGTGCTGCTGGAGCCAGATAACGGGTTTCGGTGCACACCGGATCTGCTGTATACGTCGATCCGTTCCCTTGAAAGGGACAAAGTAGCGCAATGGACTAAGTCCGCCGCCGCCCAAGTCGAAGTGTGGCTCGCTGCCTTGCTCAGCCGTCTGGGGCACTCAGCCTCACCAGATCTGCTCGATGCCGCCCGCGCTGAGGTCGCCTCCGTCCCACAATGGCCGGACCGGCCGCGGGAGATCGATTCAGTCCTTCAGAGACTGCTTTCTCCGCTCCTGGCCCGTTTCGGACTGGATTGGGAGACGGCCACAGCCGCAGGACGTCTGCCGACGCCACCGCGAGTGGTCACCTGGCTGCACATTAACCCGACCCAGGGCGGCGACCTGTACCGGCAATCTGAAGTGGACGAGCTTGCCGAGGTGCTGACCGAAGCCGGGATCGTGCCCGTCGAAGATCTCGCCTACCACTCGATCCGCGCCCCCCTCTCAGAGGTCGGCTCGTTTCTACGCAGCGATATTCCAGCGCACCAGTTGCTAGGTCTGTCAAAGCCCCTCGGCATCGCCGATTGCCGTGTGGGCCTGCTCGTATCCACGCCAGGTCTGGGCAAGCCTCTGAGCCGGCTGGTGGAGACCTCGGTGGGCTGGGTCCCGACCTTTGTGCAAACCGCGTTGCAGCACGTGCTGGCATCGCCACATATCGGTCAACGGCTTACGTGGCAATCAGAACATGCCCCCGACAGTTACGCTGCAAAGGCGACTCTGGCCCTGGCGACCCTCAAAGGAGTCGACAAGTCGGAATCTCCCGATGTCCGTGCCAGAGCCGCGGCGATCTGCCGCGAGACGGCAGGCACCCTGATCGACCGTGGCGAGGGATCTCTCTCCGCGGACGTGGTCCGGTCGTCGATGGAGCGCTTTCTGGCAAGCGGCCTCAGCCAATGGTTCTCCGTTCCACGACAGCCTGAATCCGGTTTCTTCGTCATGGTGGACTGCGCACCCTTGCTCAAGAGCGACGTCGCGCGCCGACTCGGTCTCTCATGCGCATTTGACGTATTCGCGCTGCTGGTCCACTTCTTCGGAGTGCGGACCATCCCTGAAGAGGTCATGAGCGTGCGGGGAAGAGAAGAGCCGGCGACATTGCTCCGGCTGACCTTTGGCATTCCAGAACAGACCTGGGTTCGCGCATTGCTGCTAATTCATATCGGACTCGAAATCCTGGCAAACCTCACCGAACCCGCAAATGAATATTCGTCTCACTGAAGGAGTGAAAATATGTCCGAAGAACTTGCCCTGCTCGGCGGCCCATGTGCACTGGAGCCTGACGGACACAGCGACCTGTTCGTCTGGCCCGTGCTGGACGACGAGGCGGAAAAGGCGGCACTGAGCGTCCTCGGGTTCCCCAACTTTGAAGGGTCAGGGAACGTCGCCGCGCTCGAGCGTGAGTTCGCCGCCTACTGTGGGGTGCGCTACGCCGTTGGCCAAGTGAACGGTACGGCGGCAGTGCAGGCCGCGCTCTGGGCCGCAGGCGTCAGGCGGGGAGACGAGGTGATTGTGCCCTCCACGACGTACTGGGCTACTGCAATGCCTGCCATGAGCCTGGGCGCCGACGTCGTTTTCGCCGATGTCCAACCGACCACCATGAACATCGATCCAACCAACGTAGAAAAGCGCATCACACCGCGCACACGAGCGATCGTGGCCGTTCACATGCTGGGCTATCCGGCAGACATGGACACGTTGCGGGACATCGGCGAGCGCCACGGCATCGCCATCGTCGAGGACGCTTCACACGCGCACGGATCGCGGTTCCGCGGCAAGACCACCGGAAGTCTTAGTGACATCGCTGCGTTTTCTTTCAGCGGCAAACCCATCGCTGTCGGCGAAGGCGGCATCGTCGTGACCGATGACCGTGATCTGTACGAACGCGTACTCGCCTGGAGCCAGAACTTCCGCTTTAACGAGGAATACATCCGCAACCAGGAGCTTTTGCGCTGGAAGGGCTTGCCGCTGGGCGGAGTCACTTCACGGCTGCACCCGGTCAGTGCCGCGCTGGGACGCGTGCAGCTCAACCGCCTGGACGAGCGGATGGCCGAAGTCGACGCTGCCATGACCTACTTCTGGGACCAGATGCGCACTATCCCTGGGCTCCTGGCGCACCGGCCGCCGGCGGGCGACGACCGAACGATGGGGGCCTGGTACCAGCCCCACGGCCTTTATGTCGCTGACCAGCTCGACGGATTGTCTGCCCACGGCTTCATGAGGGCGATTCGGGCCGAGGGGTTCCCCGCATACACGCGCAACATCATTCGAGAGCCGCTGCACCAGCACCCCGTCTTCGACTACGACGTTTACGCTGGAAACCTCCCGACCGCCAGGCCTGGCGCCGCAATGTCAGTAAGCCTGCCTGTGGCGGAGAATCTGCGAGCGTTCACTGTCCCTCCGTTCAAGAAGTTCGACCGCTCTCGTATCGATCAGTACGTCAACATGTTCCACAAGGTTGCCTCCCAGCACACCCGCCTCCTCAAGTCGGACCCAGGCGACGATGTGGTCGTTCCCGACGATCGCGGAAACGGCTGACGGGACGGCTGGGAACCCTATGAATCAGGTGATGAGCCTTCCTGCCCTCACCAGCCTGTGTGTTGGCGCTCTCGTTCACGGGGGTGTGCCGCGCCCCGTAGCCGAAGCGGTCGCAGAGCAGATCGTGGATGCCGAGGTGCTGCGCCACAGCAGTCACGGACTCATGCTGGTGCCTTCACTCGTGAAGCTGGTTCGAACGGGGACCATAGACCCCTCGGCCACCCCGCGGATGAGTGAGGAGGGCACATCTCTGACCGCTGACCTCCGCGGCGGGTTTGCGCAGTACGCCCTACCAACGGTGATCGATAGAGCGGTCGGCATTGCCCGGCGACACGGTATGTGCCTGGTGCTGCTGAACGATCTGCGCAATTCGGGCAGACTGGGTGCTTATGTCGAGCAGGCTGCTGCTGCCGGTGCGGTCGCCTTAATGGTGACCGGGTCTGCATGGGTTCCGGGCGAGGCGACTGTGGCGCCAGCCGGCTCTGCTCAACGGGTGTTCGGCACAAATCCGATTGCGTTCGCAGCCCCGGCCCAGGATGAGGTGCTTGTCGTCGACCTCGCTACCTCGACTACCACGATGGGACACCTGCGGCTTGGACGCACACTTCAGCACCCCATCGCCGCTAACGGAGTTGTCGATCGTGAAGGACGACTGAGCTCCTCCGCGCAGGACTTCTACGACAACGGCGCTCTCTCACCGCTTGGCGGACACAAGGGCACTTCACTGGCCCTGCTCGTCGCGGCTCTTTCCGCGCTGTCCGGGCACACTACAAGCGACGGGCAACTCGCAGGAGGACTGATGCTTATCTGCTCGCCCCGAGCAGCTATGGGCACAGGACACAACGCCTACGAGACCGCGCTAAGCGCAGCAATGAACCGCTTGCGGGAGCTGGAGCCTACGGATGCCCGACATCCGTTGCGGACTCCAGGACAGAGCTACCCCGCAGCACGCCGGCACGCCGCGCAGTACGGCGTCCCTGTGCCTACTTCTCTGATCGACGCACTGCGAAGCTTGCAAGGAGCAGAACGATGACCGCCACGTCGCCGTCGCCCACGCGTGTAGTGGTCATCGGCTGCGGCTACGCCGCAGACTTCTATCTCCAATGTTGCGCCGTACGGCCCGAATTGCGCGTCATCGGGGCGTTCGATGCGAATTCTGGTCGGCTTAAGCGCTTCACCCGTCACTATAAAATCACCGCATTCGGTAGCTTGGCGCAGGCGCTCGCATCAGATTGCGACATCATCATCAACGCAACATCCATTGAGAGTCACTACCCGGTGACCAAAGCAGCCCTCCATGCAGGTCGTCATGTGTTCAGTGAGAAGCCAGTGGCTATGACCATGCAGGAGGCACAGGAGCTGTGGGCGCTGGCCCGAGAGGCGGGCCTCCGACTAAGCTCCGCGCCCTCCACAGCGCTGGGAGCATGTGCGAATGCGGTCGAGGAAGCCCTCGCCTCAGACCTCATCGGGCGTCCGCTCATGGTGTACGCGTCCCTGGACGACGGGATGGTGTATTCCATGAACCACGCCGACTGGATCAGTCCGTCGGGTAACCCGTGGCCGGCCGACGACGAGTTCGCCGCCGGGGCAGTCCTGGAGCACCTCGGCTATCAACTCACGTGGCTTCTGCGGCTTTTCGGCGGCGTGACAGAACTGGCCGGAGCCACGGATGTCCTGGTGCCCACCGACATGGCCGCGGACGGGCTCGGTCCCAACTCTGCGCACTGGACCCTCACGCACGGCTCAGGGGTCGTCACACGGCTGAGCGCTAGTGGGCTGGCTCCGCGCGACTACTCGCTAACTATCGTCGGCGATGCAGGTGTTCTGACCGTCGAGGATGTCATGCGCCAAGATTCCCTCGTCACTTTTCAAAAGACAACTCCGCCAGGAAAGTGTGACGTCCGGCTAGGTTACCTGGGCCCCCGCGAAGAACTGGTCTATGCAGCCCCGCCTGCACCATACGAGGACACTCACTACATCGATTTCGGAGCTGGCGTCGCCGACCTGGCGCGCAGCCTCCGCACTGGGGCAGCCCTCAGCCTGGACGAGCAGTTCTGCCTACATGCCCTGGAAATCACGCTCGCCATTGTTCGCACCGGACGAAGGGTGTACCAGCCGTCCACCTGGCTTTCCAGTTCCTTTGGTAAGGCATCCGAGGGCTCATGATCCACGTACGTAACGTCACGAAGGACTTCCACACCGTGCAGCGTGTTTCCGGTGTGCGCGGAGCTCTCCGTTCGCTGATCGCGCCACATCGTGTGGTCAAGCAGGCGGTAAGCGACGCCAGCTTCACAGTGCCCGAGGGACAGCTTGTCTCGCTGCTGGGCCCGAACGGGGCGGGTAAATCAACGCTCATCAAGATGCTGACCGGCATTGTCGTACCGACCTCCGGGGAAGTCACTGTGGCCGGTCTCGTTCCGCACAAAAATCGGGAGCGCAACGCCTATCGGATCGGGGCTGTGTTCGGGCAGCGCACACAGCTCTGGTGGGATTTACCGGCTAAGCAGTCATTCGCCGTCCTGCGCGACATCTACGGAATCGACCCCGGGGCATACTCCGCGCGGCTTCGGGAGTTCGATGATCTGCTGAACCTGTCGCAATTCTGGGACACGCGGGTCCGCCACCTCTCACTCGGGCAACGGGTCCGCTGTGATCTGGCCGCTGCGCTTCTGCACGATCCGCCCGTTGTCTTTCTCGACGAGCCGACTATCGGTATGGACGCCGTGGTCAAAGAGCAGGTGCGGGAGTTCGTGCGCGCACAGGTACAAGAGCGCGGCCGCACTGTGCTGCTGACTACTCATGACATGGGCGAAGTTGAACGCCTTTCGTCGCGTGTCCTGGTCATCAACCGCGGGCGGATCGTTCTGGACAGCACCCTGCGAGAGATACGCGCTGACTATGGCGGAAGCTGGCGCATTCGCATCGGACTGAGGCACCCGGGAGAAGAACCGAATCTGCCCGAGGGGCTGCACGTCATCAGCCGAGCAGGCACCGACCTACTCGTCGGGGCGGGGCAGGATGCACTGCTAAGCCCCCAGCAGGCAATCGCAGTGATAGCCAAACAGGTACCAGCCGAGAGCTTCTCTATCGAAGCAGCAGACCTCGAAGAGGTCATGAGAGAGGTGTATACGCGGGCTGGAGCGCGCCCTGGAGCATCACGCCTGCCTGCAAGTGCCCTGCAGGAGGGTCGCGAGGGATGAAGGCCAGATACGTCCCGAGGGTCATCCTTGTGGGGCGCGTGACGGCGCTGACTGAAGTCCTCCTGTCGGGACGCCTGATGGGCACTCTTCTACGGGTAGTCTTCTGGATCGCCGTCTCGGTGACTCTGTGGCACGCGCTCTACGCTCATGCACCTACTGCGGCGGGAATGACAGTCGACCAGACAGTCACCTACGTGGTAGTGGCGGCCATGGTCACACAGCTCCGCGCCGGCGCTCTCACCGCAGACACACTCGCGGACCATATTTCAGCTGGAACCGTGCTCTATTGGTTCCTGCGCCCTATGAAGCCACGCGCATACTACTTCGCCCGCGCCCTCGGGGATACGCTCTACGCGCTGACGTGGGTGACCGTCGGTTACATAGTGTGTCTGTCATTCGGGGTACTGGCCGGCCCGACCACCACAACCGTAGGTTTGATCGCTCTTCTGTCGCTGGTTCTGGGGCAGGTTATAGCGCATGAGCTTCGGCTTCTGGTGGATCTGGTGTGTTTCTGGACCGTGGTAAACCGCCAGGTGATCAAGCTGACTGAGTTTGTGCAGACGTTCCTCTCCGGAGGTTTCGCGCCGCTCTGGTTCTTCCCTGAATGGTTCCAGAAAGCCAGCGCCATCGCCCCGTTTGGCTACGTAGTTAACATTCCCATGTCCATTTACACAGGCCGAACTCACGGTGCCGGTATCGGGCAGTCACTCGTTGCTCAGCTCGTATGGGCGGCGGCCTTGGCCGCACTCAACCGTTGGATCTGGAGCCGGGCGGTATGCCGCGTCGGAGTACAGGGAGGCTGACATGCTTACGGGACAGGGTCGATGGCATGCGACCCGCGTGGCCTGGTCAATTTCGATGACCAACTTCCGGGCGGGATTCGAGTACCGAACGGACTTCCTGCTCAGCATCGCCCTGGGAGTGATGTGGCAGAGCTCAGTCGTGGTGTTCGCAACGGTGCTCCTCACGCGGTTCCCCGGTGTCGGGGGCTGGACGAGCCCGCAGGTATTGCTACTGGCCAGTATGCGCATGTGCAGCCACGGCTTGGTGGCCCTATTGTTGGGGCCGATCGACATGATGGGCAGGATTGTCCGGGAGGGGAGGCTGGACGCTTACCTGCTGCGACCGCTCCCCTTGTTCCGCCAGGTGCAGCTGTCATGGCTCAGTGTGAACGCGCTGGGAGACCTCATAGTTGCGGTCATCATGTTTGGTTGTGCCGTCTCATGGTTCGACCTGACGTGGACCCTGTGGCGCGTGATCATGTTGGTCGCGGGCATCCTGGGCGGCTTCTTCATGGAGGGAGCCGTGCTGGTCGTGATGTCCAGCATCACTATGCACTTCACGGGATGGCAATACTGGTCGACCTGGCTGCAGGGTGTTGTCACAATGGTGTCGGTCTACCCGCTGAGCATCCTCCCGCTCGTGCCCCATCTGCTGCTGACCTACCTCCTGCCTGTGGCTTTCATCGCGTACATTCCAGCGGCCGTTGTCACCGGACATGTGTCTGGAACGCTTGCGCCTCAGTGGGCAGCAGTGGCTTCGCCGCTGATAGGGGCCGCGGCGTTTATGGCAGCACGGCGGTTGTGGAACTGGAGCGCGCAGCGCTACCAGGGGGCAAACGGATAACACTCGGCTGCGATCTGGCCACGTCAGAAGGTGTTGCCGCCTCAACATCGATTTGTACCTCATCCCCGTCAGTCCGTGCCTGCGCTTCGCGGACGCCATGACAGCGGATCTTGGCGTGACTGCTGTTGTGACGGCGCTTCCACCGCTTGAGCCGACTGCCCCGGAACGGAACCCGAATGGTCCCGCCGGCCCCTTGGTACGCCTTGATCAAGGCAAGGACACGAGATTCCGATCAGTCAGCCCAAGGCACAGATCTGTCGGTGACGCCATCAGCCATCTTCACTGTCTGCCCAACACTTGAGTCCCGCGTTGGCAAGGGCTTCGTTGATCCCGTACTGCCGCGCGGCGGTCAGGTCGTGAGTCGAGCCGGGCAGAGCCGGCGAGGCCCAGAGCAGGCGACCAGGCGGATCGGTGAGGACCGGACGTTCATGCCGTGCCGTTTGTGCTTTCCCCGAATAATACGGGGTGTCGGCGGCGATCCGGTCGATCGGCGGCAGGGTGCCGTCGGAAATGACGAACGCCTTCTCCTGCATCGTCCGCATCACCTCGGTCAGGGACGGAGCAAGAGCCGCCAACACTTCGACGGCCTCTCGTATGTACCGGAACACGGTCGCGATCCTGATGCCGAACCCTGCGGCTTAGACCATGCCCTACATGGTCAGCTTGAGGAACCGTTTGTAGCAGCAGAGAGCGGCTGCCAATCCGAGAAAGGCCAGGTAGTTGCCTGGTTTCCGCTCGTAGCGGTGGTTGAGTCGGCGGTAGCCGGTCAGCCAGGACATCGTGCGTTCGATGACCCACCTGCGGCGACCGAGCCGCTCGCTGGAGTCGATGCCCTTGCGGGCGATACGGACCCCGATGTGCTTGCCCCAGAGTCATCGCCGCAGGTGGGGTACAACGTACGCCTTGTCGGCGTGGAGACGGCGGGGCTTCGATTCCGTTGCGTGGGATTCGTGTCCCATGTGGAAATGGGACAGCATCGGTTTCAGGGCCTGGCTGTCGTGGGTGTTGGCCGCGGAGAGCCCGACGCGTAGGGGCAGTCCGTCCGCGTCGGACAGGACGTGCATCTTGGAACCTGGCCTGCCCCGGTCCACGGGGCTCGGACCTGCAAGTTCGCTCCTTTTTTAGCACGGACGTGGGCGGAGTCCAGGACCGCCCGGGACAGGTCGATCAAGTTCTCTTCGTCCAGGAGTTGGAGACTCTTCTGATGCAGCCGGCCCCACACCCCGGCTCTCGACCAGATGACGAAGCGACGGTGCACGGTCGACTTCGACGCACCGAAGCACGGGGGTAAAGCTCGCCAGGCGTACCCGCTGACCAGCACGTAGATGATCGCTGCGAAAACCGCCTCATCATCGATGTTCGCGACCCCACCGCCCTGCGGGCGCACCCAGGCCGGCGGGAGCAACGGCTTCGCTATCTCCCACAGTCCGTCCGGAACGATCCATCCCCACCGTCCACTCCCCATGACCAGTACAACTACCAACTGACCATGTAGGACACGGTCTTTAGCTGAGCGTAGGTGTCTCCGCATCGCAGATGGGCCAGGGCCAGCAGGGCTAGGCGAGTTGTCGGCAGGCGCCGCCACCGTGTCCCGATCTCCCACTGCCGAGCGGCGAGTTGCCTGCTCAGGTACCGCAGGGTGCGGCTGGACAGCTCAATCGCCGACGTGTAGACAAGCACTCGAAGCTCCTAGCGGACATGGGTGATCTTGGTCGAGAACCCGTCTACCAGGAGCTTCGTCGCTTCGCAGTGACGTCCAACTTGCAGTCAGCGTTACGAGGTTGAAAAACGCTCACTGCAGCGCAACGACGCTCAGCGGCTTCGTACGATGTATCCCTCAAGGACAAGAGCGTCGAGACCTGTCTCCAGAAGAAGCCGCACGGCTTCGTCGGGGGTCTCCACGATCGGCATGCCACGCCGGTTCAAGGAAGTGTTGATGACCATGGGGAGGCCGGTCAGGCTTTTCATCTCGGCGAGAAGCTTGGCGTAACGAGGGTTTATGTCTTCGGTGACTGTTTGCAACCGAGCGGATCCATCCTGGTGTACAACGGCAGGAATGGCGCTCTGCAGGGCCTCGGGCACCTGTGCCACCTGAATCATATACGGACTCACAGTGACACCCTCGAAGTATTCGGCTGCGTAGGTTGCTAGGACTGACGGGGCGAACGGACGGAAATCCTCGCGGAACTTCACGTTGGCGTTGATGTGATCCCGCATGTCCCCGCGGCGCGGGTCGGCAATGATGCTGCGGTGGCCCAGCGCCCGGGGGCCGAATTCAGATTTACCCTGAAACCAACCGAGCACCTGACCCTCCGAAATACTCTGCGCTGCAAGTTGAGCCCGGCCCTCAATGTCGTGGGGGCCAGTCCAGATAATTTCATCTGAGAACTTGGAAAGCGTTTTCTCAATTACCGCGTCGCCATACTCGGAGGCAAACCAAGTCGTGCCGTCGTGCGGCACCCTGTCGTTTCCAAGCGTCTTTAGCCAGCCGTAATACGCACACCCGATAGCAATACCGTTATCTCCGGCAGCCGGTTGAATATAGAGATCCTCGTATCCGGTTCCTGAAATTATCTTCCCATTGCAGACCGCGTTGAGCGCGACACCGCCAGCATAACCTAGCTTACCTATCCCAGTGCCCCTGCGGTAACTCTCCAGGATGTAAAGTATGGCACGCTCACACTCTGTCTGTACGTGGAGGGCCAAGTTGGCGTACGTCTCGAAATTCTGCTTCAAGTTGGTGCCCGTTCCCCTCATCTCAGCAGGGAACCGGTCTATCCAGTCATATCGGTTGAAAACACGGCCGTCGCGCAGATCAAAGAGCGGGAAGTCGTGGCTATCCGAATTTCCGTACGGGGCGAGGCCCATCAGTTTCCCGTCCGAAAAATTTTTCCCGAATACATAACGCGAAACTGCGCCGTACATAGCGCCAATCCCATGCCCGAGCGAACGAGGCAGGATCGGATGCTCAACGTCGATCAAAGTTCGGCGAAGTGGCGAAAAGTCCTTGAATACAGGCAAAAGCTCACCATTGGAATAGGAATAGACGCTTTCCTTTTCCCAAAGGCCAGCCTTTTCCTCTTCGGAGAGGCCCCTGAACTCACAGGGGAGAACTTCGTCCGGCGTGTCGATGCAGTTGTTGAGGCTGCTTCCTCGTCCATCGATGACCGCTACGGTCATCTGCTCGAGAGGGCTAGTTCCCACCACGCTATACGCGTGAGCGAGATGGTGAGAGATATTTACCCGGGGGACAAAGTCGGGAATTATGCGGCCACCACGGCGGGCCTGATCCTGGTCATCATAGGCATTAACCGTGTTGTTCTCAACGAGGAGATCAATATCTCGCCATCCGACGCCCGCAATGTCGAGACAAGCCTGCAATGTCAGGTCATCATTAAACCCATCATGCTTCTTGCGCGTAATCCTCTCTTTCTCGATAGCGGCGACTATGCGGCCATCCTTAATGAGACAAGAGGACCCGTCATGAGAGAGACCTGTTCCGAGGACGTATACGGCCATCATCTTCCTCCGCAGCGCGCGCCTGATCGGGATCTTTCTTAGCACAATGCGCTAATCGGCAGCCGTTGCCTGCCTTAATAAAGTTCGCCTTCGAGTGTGGAACAACTCAAGGCTTTCAAGAGAAGTGTGATGCTACTCACAAGCACTATGGGTGAATGCTACCGACATTCATCTGTTAAGCCAACGTGAGACTAAAATGTCCTGACATGCGGGAAGTAAACGTCAAAGAGATGCGAGATTTCACTGGCGCATTTTGGGGAACCGTTATTTTCGTGGTCAGGCCCGCCGCCTCGGTCCGAAGCGGCGGTGACACACCCTGGGGGAGCTACAGGGCTGGATGGCCCGCGGCGCGCCGTGTTCGAATCCTGTGGAGCGCCACTGCTCCGACAACTAGGCCGCCGATGCTTGCCGCAACTGTCAGGACGGAGATTTCCTGAGAGTCATGGCTCGACGGCACCGTAGCCTGCAGGCGGTCATAGAGAGTGCTGTCGACTGAGGCTGAACTGACGGTCGGAATGCGGCGAGGCGTTGGCGTGAGGGAGCGAACTGAACCATTCGCGTTCAAGAGCAACTGCTCCTGGTGGGGGTTCCCGAAGTCGAAGAGACTGTTCAACGAGCCTGCTTGGACATCGAATGATGCGTCTCCGAGCCGTCCCAGATGCCAGTTGTCCTCGATGAACTTGAGTACGGATGACTGCTGTGTGGGGGTGTGATCGACCTTGTTAACCTTGCTGTACGGGCTGATAACCAGCAGGGGCTGGCGTGCTCCGGGTGAGCAGCGGTCCTTGTACCCACCGGCTGCCGCCGGTCCGGCCTGACAAGCGGGTCCGTCGGTCTGCCGGCCGGTGGAGTCGACAGCGCTGTCTTCCGAGCCGTTTTTCACCGGTGCCATCACGTGGTCGTACCAGCCGTCGGAGTCGTCGTAGGCGACGACGATGGCGGTGTCCTTCCACTGCGGAGATCGCTGGATCTTGTTGATGGTGGAAGTCAAGAAGTGTTGCTCGTCAAGCGGCGACGACGTACCAGCGTGGCCGTCCTGGTACCCAGGCGCTTTCAGATAGCTGACAGACGGGAGTCGAGCTGTCTTGAGTGCGGAGTCAAAGTCCTCGATGTCGTACTGGTGATTGGCCTGCCCATCGTGGCCGATCTCGCGAGTGTTCTTAGGAGGCAAGTGGTGTGGGTTCGCGGTTGACTTGTAGTACTGGAAGGGCTCGTGGTGAGGTATGTAATCGACGACCTGTGCCCCGCCGGCGTTCGCATGCGTTTGGGACTGGCACTCGGCGTAGTGTCCCTGCTTGCCGTCCCATGGGGTTGCCGGACGAAAGCCGCCCTGGAACCAGCCCCAGCTGACGCCCTTCGCGTTCAGCAGGTCACCGATGTTGCGACCTTTCATAATAGCGGTGGGATCGTCAGAGGTGTGGTCGTTGTCTGAGCAGTCGTCAAAGGCCGGATGGGGGTCACTGATGAGTGTGCCTACGCCTTGGTGATCCGGGGTCTGCACGAAGTTTTGTGGCTTAGTTGTCTGTTGCGGATCCTCTGTGCCTGAGCCTGCCTCGGCGGACACGACACCATGGGTGTTGCCAGAGACCACATCGATTGCACCCGGGGTCGACGGCCCGTAGACATCGCCGAAGGATCTGTCGCTCATCGCGTAATGCTGTGCGTAGTTCCACAGGGCGGTCACCGTATTGCCGTCGTAGTAGTCCATCACCAGACCTGGTTCACCGAATAGTCCGCCGGAGCACTTGCTGGACTCGGTGTTCTCCACGAACTTGTCTGCCGAACCGCCGTTGTAGGCGTGTTGCTCGTTGCCGTAGTCGTGCTTCTGATCGCAAGTCATTCCCTGGGCGGGTCCCAGCCGTTTAGGAGCGTACTGGTTCGGATTGTCATCGATCAGCCCTGCATGGGCCAGAGTGTCGATGTCCTTTGGTGTGTCTTTGGAGGGTGTGAACCTGGTGCCGTTCTCATTGGTTGCGTTCGGGTAGGTGGCGAAGTAGTGATCGAATGAAATGTTCTCATCGAAGATGACTACCAGATGCTTGACCGGAGAGGCCGATTCGGCATCACCGCTGTGGGGCGCAGCAGCCCAGCTTGGCTGGCCTGTGCCGAGCACGATGAGCGCCGCGGCCGTCGCGATCGCGCCTGCCCGAGCCCACCGTTCCCGTCGTATTTGCCTAACTGTCATCGCCTACATCCCCTTAAGTCGCATGGATGTTCGTGGTTCGGCATGCACACGATGCCAGCGGACACCTGGACGCGTCAGGGGAGTAGAACGCAAGTTGCATTGGTCTTCACATTTATCACATATCATCTACACAGTTCCCTCCCCAGCCAGTCCTGTTCGTCGGCCACACCGGGCAGTGCAAAGAAGTAGCCCCCGCCGATCGGAGAGATGTAGTCAGTTAGAGGCTCTCCCGAAAGTCTCCGCTGTACGGCCTCGAATTGCCGCCGCAGATCTCCCTGGTAGCTGCAGAAGAGCAGGCCCATATCGAGGTTCCCGTTAGAATCGACTCCCCGGTCATAATTGTAGGAACGGCGCAACATCTGACTTCCATCGCTGTGGGACGTACGAGGATTGGCCATTCGGATGTGGCTATTCAAAGGGATGACATCTCCCTTTGGGTCAGCGGGGTAGTCAGGTATGTCGTTCTCGTGGTTACCGTCTAGCGGAGCTCCGCTGGCGCGCTGGCGGCCGAACATCCGCTCCTGCTCAGTGAGCGAGACACGGTCCCAAAATTCCACCAACATCCTTATTACGCGTACGACTTGGTAGCTTCCGTCCTTCGCCCAAGAGGGTTCGCCGGAAGCTGCCCAGACAGTACGGTCCATAGCGTGAGGGTCATGCACATCAGGGTTGACCGTGCCGTCCTTGAAGCCCATGTGATTGCGTGGCGCCCCGCTAGGGCGCGGCGGAGCAAGGAAACCGTCCAGACGCCAGCGCGCCTGCATGGCGCCTCGCGTGTGACGTGTGATGTCGCGCAGCGCGCGGAGCACCACGTCGGGAGCGGAGCCACAGAACTGCAGACTCAGATCTCCGTGACACCAGTCGTCCTGCAGATCATCATCGGGAAATGAGCGCATGCGTGTGAGACGCAGTGGCTTGCGGGCGGCTAGGCCGAAACGGCTGTCGAACAGTGAAGCTCCGACAGCTGCAGTGACCGTGAGGCCCCCGGCCGGTGGCTCGCCCCCCAGAGTGCCAGAGTCAGTCGGCGGGGCAGTGATGCCGGCTGTAGGGAATGACCCACCAGCAGTAAGCCTCCTGGCCCGGTCGGTGATGGTGCGAAAGAGGTTGGCGAGTTCTCGACGGTTCTCAGCCGTAACGTCGAAGGTGACGTATGCGGTCGAGGGTTGAGGTGGGGTCAGGATGCCTGCCTGATGACGGCCGTGAAAGGGGACTGGCGATACCTGCGGGGCTTCAGAGCAGACGTCGGTCGCGAGCGCATTCGACGCGACCAGACCACCGCCAGCTGCCACGCGTAGGAAGCCGCGGCGCGAGGCGCTGAGGGTCATGAATTCCTCCGAATGTCGCACAGAGCCGCTACTTTGGCCAGCTCTTCCACTGCCGTACCCATGGCGGCATTGATGTGCTCGCGGTGGCTCCGATCCAGCTCCGCCACGGGGACCCAGCGGTTGTCACGGCGCACGTTCAAGGTTCGCTCCAGCCTGTTCAGCGAGCGCTCCAAATACGGCAGGTCGAAGTCCCGCTGCGCCAGTACAGGACGCAGCCGCGTGAGTACTGCGCGAGTCCCCTCCAGGTTCGCGCGGGCAGTGGCCAATCCCGTCCCACTTCCGTAGTCGTTTCGGCCCGTCAACTCGGTCTGGAGCGTGTTCTCCAAAACCTCATGTGCCCGCAGGCCGAGATCGAGAGGATCCATCCGCTCGTGCGTCCACCGCTTGCGTAATTGGCGTACGTCCCTGAGAAGCCGGACAGCGATGGGGCGAAGCCGCGCCACAGAGTCGTCGTGCCACAGGCCCTGCTCGAGTCGGTGGAAACCGGTGAAGCCGTCGTCGTGTACTCCGTCAGGCAGTCCGGCGTCCGACCCGTTGATTGCTTGGTCGGCTTCTCCGAAGGTGCCGTAGGCGGCACCCATCCGCTCATACACCTGGTGTGACGCACGCCAGAGTGAACGGGCCTTACCCAACTCGCCTGCATCCACGGCCTGACGGAGACTGCTCGTGCAACGGACGAGTGCGTCCATCTGCCCCGTCACCCACCGCTGGTACGCGATGGTGGGAGGAATGAGGTCGTGCTGGGTGACGGGCAGCGCTGCCGGACCACTGACGTTTCGAGAGCCCCTGATCCGTACAGTCGGTCCAACTACGGCGTCGGCATCGTCGGGCACGCACTTGAAGGCATAGCCACCATTGCCAAGCTGGACCTGGAGCTCACGTGTTGTGCCCGGTGCCAGTCCCTCGACTTCGGCGTATACCGCGCCGTCCTTCACATTCGTTAGGAAAACTTCGACGGGACGCCAGCCCGAGTTGTGGACGTCGAGCCTCTGCTTCCCTGACCGCGGAGACGTCCATCCTGTGCCGCACAGCGCAGCAGAGGCTTCCACAGTCGTGCGCCGCGAGTCAGTAGTGATAACTGAACGGTCCTGGCTTTGGAACGCGACCACAACTACAGCGACTCCTACCAACAGGCCACGAGAAGCCAGCCCCCAGCGGCAGCAGCGCCGCGCCGGCACCGTCGGTTCTCGTTGTCCACGGTCGCTAGTCTTCCCTGCAGACGCACGCTGTGTCACCGACGGCCTCCAAGGACCCATCGCCTTCTCCTACGGCAGCAATGACTGATAGCGACTTCTCCGGAGCGATCAAGGAAATGTGAGAGATTGATGAAGTTCGGACACTTTGAATGGGCTGACCTTCCGGTGTAATTTCAACTTGTTTGAAAAAGTGTATATCCTGGAACTTTAGATTGCCACGCCGTTGGACGCTAGGGGTTATCGGGCGCCAATCCCGTTCCCCATTGCCTGGACTCGGGCATAGTATTCGCTTTTGTCTGGACTATCCTAAGTTTGCGGTAGTTGATGCCGTTCCGCCCACACCATAAAGCACTCGAGGATAGAAAAGTGCGGAGAGTGTGCTAAGCGCGCTGATGACCTAGCGCGCGATCCAGCGTCTCGTCGTCCGCGGGGCCCCCGCCATCGGCGCCGCCGGCTCCTATGGCGTCGGCCCGCGCTGATGCAGAGCGAGCGAGAGAACTGGGAGGTTGCACGACTGCATGCTGAGATCGCGCGGGTTCGTGCGGCGCGTCCGACCGCGGTAAATCTGACTGTGTGCGTGGACCGTGTCGCCGAGCGGCTTGCAAGGGCCTCAACGCAGTCCTGGCCGAAGCGGTCGCCGTGCAGCGCGAGGACGTCGAGGCCAACCGCGCCATGAGTGCCCACGGCGCGGACTGGCTGCTCGCGCGTGTCGGCGAGGACCATCCGCTGCGCATCCTGATGCACTGCAATACCGGCGCCTCGCTACCGGAGGCTGGGGCACGGCCCTCGGCCTCATCCGTGAACTCAACGCCCGCGGCCGCCTGGAGGTCGTCTACGCCGACGAGAGCCGACCGCTGCTCCAGGGCTAACGCCTCACCGCCTGGGAACTCGTCCAGGAGGGCATACCCCACTATGTGCAAGCCGATGGCGCCGCGGCGGGTACCGTCCTGCGCGGGGAGGTCGACGCGGCGATCGTCGGCGCCGACAGGATCGCGGCCAACGGCGACACCGCGAACAAGGTAGGGACCCTGGGCGTCGCCCTGGCTTGCGCCGACGCCGGCATCCCGTTCCTCGTCGCCGCACCGACGACCACGGTCGACCTGAAGACTGCATACGGCGACGCGATTCACATCGAACTGCGCGATGAGGATGAGGTGTTGGAGTGGGACGGCGCCCGCACCGCGCCCGCCGCATCCCGTGGCCACAACCCAGCGTTCGACGTGCCACCGGGCCGTCTGGTGACGAGCCTCGTCACTGAGCGCGGGTTCCTTGAGGTGTCGGCGGGCGAGCTGCCCGGGGAGCGCCTCGGTTGATGCCGCTGAAGTGGCCTTGGACTACTCCTCGGTCAGGGCGAGTTCGAGCAGCCACTCCACGACCTCCGTGTGGTGCCGCGCCTGCCGCGGCGTGGCACCCCACACATACAGGCCGTGCCGGCGACGAGGACCGTCGGCATCCGCGGATCACGGGCCGCCTCCAGCCGGTCGCCCAGCTCCTTCATGTCCTGACTGTTGCCGATGACAGGCAGCGTCACCGCGGTGCCGTGCGCGGGTTGGCCGACACCCTTCAGCATCTCCAGGTCCTTGAACACGATGTAGCCCGGTTCGCGTCGGCCCATCGCCACCGAGGCCACCGTGTGCACGTGGATCACTGCGCCCGCACCGGTCAGGGCGGCCACGCGCGCGTGCAGATCGGCCTCCGCTGAGGGCTTCCCGCCGTCCACCCCGGCGCCGTTCTGATCGACCAGCACCACGTCCGCAGCTGTCAGTTCACCCTTGTCGTGGCGTTGAACGTGCCCGCCTCCGAGTGATTGCCGACGCCTTGCTCGTAGTACGGCTCTCCGGGCCGCCGGATGCCGACGGTGCGCCAGCTGGTGGCGCGGGCCGCGTCCAGCTCGCCGGGCCGGTCGGAGAGGAAGAGAATACGCTCGGCGGAGACGGGGAGAGCGGCGGTGATCCTCCCGTAGGAGGCGGCCTCCTGCTGGTTGGAACTGCTCGTTGTGGGTGATGGCGACAGTTCGGCTTAGTGCCCGTGCGGTGGTGAAGGCGATGCTGTATTCAGCAGGCAGCCACAAGGCTTTTGAGGAGTCCTGTGGGGTCGTGGAGGATGCAGGCGCCGTCGGTGATGACTTGACGCGTTCCCGGATCAACAGGAGCGGTGGCCGCCCAGGTTGGAGAACCGATCCCGACCTCTACCTCAAGACCGGATTGGGTGACATGGCGGCGTTCGGTGATGGCCCCGAACGACTGAGCACGCACGAGGTCGCCGAGGCCGAGTTCTGCGGCCCAGGCGTCGTCGTTCAGGTACCGGGTTTCTTCGGTGGTCAAAAGGATGACATCGACATCGGAGTCGGGGCGTGCGGCGTTGCGTGCGTACGACCCCACAAGCAGCAGACCGGCGATGTCGACGCGGTGTGACGCCCACTCGCTGAAACGAGCGAGGAAACCTTCAACCTCCCGGACCCGCTCCGGAGCGGCCACCACATCCTTGGAGTCGCCTTGCTGCGACATTCGACAGACCCTCCCTGGTCGAAGACTGAGGAACGACCCTATCCAGGCCTTCTCGAAATCCACCACCGTGGGGACTGCCACGTTCTTACTGGCGCTTAGCTTGATCTTTATCTTCGGGCGTCACACAGTGCGACCAGCGTCTCGAAGCGTCTGACGGTTTTGCCGATGTCGTTGCGGGGCAGGCGTCGCTGGTAAGGCTGATCCTTTGGAGTGGGACACCCTGACGCGGTCGGGCTCCATCGCGCTGCGGACGTGCACGGCGGTGGACGGGCTCTCGGGATCACCGCGGAGTCGCTGGGGACCTGAGTCCGCAAGGATGATCCCCAGGCGTGCCCGGCCGCGGAAGCGAGGCGGAAGAGATGCCCGGTTGCGGGCGGAGAACGCCGGGCTACTCAAGGTCGAGCAAGAGTGGCAGCTGGAGCGCGAGATCCTGCGCCGAGCGGCCGTCTACTTCGTCGGGAGGTGAAGTGAGCCCCGGCTGCTGGTCTTCATCTCCGACAACCGCGCCGACCTCGGCGTGCAGCGGATCTGCCGGGTGCCCGGGGCATCCCGAACCGGCTACTACCGGCACCTGTCCATCGAACAGGCCCGTACCGAGCGCCGGGCCGAGGAGAAGCGGACCGTGGGCGAGATCCGCGCCGAACACCGTGGCACCTACGGCGCCCCGGGCGTCCATGCCGCGTTGCGGGCAGGGGGACGCAGGATCAATCACAAGCGCCTCACCCGGCTGATGTGGATCAATCACATCCTTGGCCGGCACCTGCAGAAGAGGAAGTGGACGACGATCGCGGACGAGACCGCGCCGCACCTGGTGATGCCCGGCTTCACCGCGAACACGCTGAACACCAGTTGGTACGGCGACATCACATACATGGGCCTATCCCCGCCGGAGTGGACACGCTGCCCGTTCGCGGAGTGGAGCCGTCGCGTGTTGTAACGGGTCAAACACCGCAAGACGTTGTAGCGGCAGGTGATGGCGTCGTCGTAGCGGTGGGCGCCCTGGAGCGTCTCGCGTTTCAGGTTTGCGTGGAAGCTCTCGCAGGGGCGTTGTCGGCGCTGGTGCCGACCGCTCCCATGGAGCGGATGGCGCCCAACTCCCGGCATAGATCGGCGAACTCCCTCGATCCGTACTGGGCCCCGTGATCGGAGTGGGAGATCGATCCGGTCAGGGTGCCGCGGGTGGCGGCGGCCATACGCATCGCGTCGGCGACCAGTTCGGTGCGCATGTGCTCGGCGATGGACCAGCCGACGACTCGGCGGCTGAAGCAGTCCAGGACCGTCGCGCTGTCTGACCAGCACCTCTGGGCGCCGGGCAGGCCGGGTGGGACGGAGCAAAATTTACCTTCGAAGGCGACCAGGCTCTGTGGACTAACCGTCCGTGCGACCTCGAGTTCCGCCGGGAACGGTCCGACTGGGAGATCGAGCAGTGGCTCGCAGGAGGCCAGCTCGGCGACGGTGACTTTGATGCCGTCGACGACGCGGCGGCATTCGTCCATACGGACGGCGAGTTTGTCGATCGGTTGGTCCGCGTCCACCAGCAACGGGCCAAGCTCGTACTCGATGCCCTGGATATGGCGTTGTGGCGTCGGGACTGTGCCGGAACTCCCGCTGGGCCAGGGCTGGTGCATCACTCGGATGCGGGCAGCCAGTACACGTCTTTCGCGTTCACTGCCCACCTTCTTCAGGCCGGCATCGACGCTTCGATCGGCGCCGTCGGAGACGCCCTGGACAACGCCCTCATGGAGTCCCAGATCGGCCTCTACAAAACGGAGCTGATCAAACCGCGCAAGCCCTGGCACGGCCTTGCCGACGTCGAACTCGCCACCGCGGAATGGGTGGACTGGTTCAACAACCAGCGC
>NZ_JBEXOS010000084.1:0-28779 GCF_040611655.1 Streptomyces sp. NPDC006552 | reverse complement strand
CTCGGTTTCGGCTCGGGCATGACGTGCTGGCGCCGGCTGCGGGACTGGAACGAGGCCGGCGTCTGGCAACGTCTGCATGAGGTGCTGCTGGCCGAACTGAATGCGGCGGCACGGCTCGACTGGTCCCGCTGCGTGGTCGACTCCTCGCACGTCAGAGCCCTAAAAGGGGGATCCACACGGGCCCCTCGCCGGTCGACCGGGGCCGGGCCGGCTCCAAACACCACGTGATCACCGACGGGCACGGCACCCCGCTCGCCGTCATCCTCACCGGCGGCAACCGCAACGACGTCACCCAGCTGCTGCCCCTGCTCGACGCGATCCCACCCATCCGGGGCCGCATCGGCCACCCCCGGCGCAAATCCGACTCGCTCTTCGCCGACCGTGGCTACGACCACGACATCTACCGCGACCAGGTCCGAGCCCGCGGCATCGAGCCCGCCATCGCCCGCCGAAACACCCGCCACGGCACCGGACTTGGCGTCTACCGATGGGTCGTGGAGCGGACCTTCGCCTGGCTGCACGGCTTCCGCCGGCTCCGCGTCCGCTCGGAACGCCGAGCCGACATCCACGAAGCCTTCCTCAAACTGGCCTGCTGCCTCATCACCCACCGACAACTCAGGTCATTGTGTTAGCCGTTCTTACTGTCCCGTCTCTGTCGATTGTCTCAGTTGGTCGGGTCCGATTCGCTCGTCGTCTCAGTTGATCTGGTCCGCCAGATCAACTGAGACGACGAGTTGGCATGGGGCACCCGGCGAAGTCGCCTAACCAGCGCATATCTCGCGCTAAAGAAGATCTTTTCCCGCGATGAACCGATGGGCGGCCTGCACGCCTGCCTCATCCCGAGCCCACAGCCCCCTCCTTGAGCCTGTCCCCTCCTGCTCAAAGAGTTCCGCGAACGTCCGCCACAGGTGTACCCGAAACCCGTCGAGTTCCCACCTCCACTCTGTGGTTCCCGAACCTTCCCGGATCAAAGGCTCATGGCGAGACCGTATGAGGCAGTAGCGCGCGCCCTTGCCTTTCGTCGAGCACGACGCGTCTACATCACTCGCTGGGAGGGCAGGCGGCCGCCGGCCCGTCCAGCACGCCGAGCACGGTGTCCGGCCCGCAGTACGGGCAGGGGTCGGTACCTTCGGGGGCAGGCAGCCGCAGCCCCACCGCCCAACCGATCTCCTGGCGCGGGTTGAGGGTCACCGCTCGGCGCTGCTACCGGCGGCACAACGAGGCGCGCATGGAGCTGTACCGGACGAGCCGTGGGCGACGATGCACACCGTTAAGCTCTCGCCGCGTGGACGATGTCGTGGTGGTGCGCGCCGGCTCCGGGCCGCAGGTGTTGCTCGTGCATGGGGGTGCCGGCCCGCGCACGACGTGGGGCGCCTTGTCGGCCATGGCCGACCGCTGGGCCCTGGCGTACGTGCACCGGCGCGGCTATCCGCCCAGTCCGGCGCCATCTGCAGGCCAGGATTATGAGGTGGACGCCCGGGACCTGGCGCCGCTGCTCGCCGGGTGCCCGCACGTCGTGGCCCACTCCTACGGCGTCCTCGCAGCGCTGATCGCGGCCGCGGCCGCGCCCGGCAGCGTACGCTCCCTCACCCTGATCGAGCCGCCCCTCACCTACCTTGTTCGCGGCGACAATGATGTGGCCCGGCTCGAGCACCTCGGCGATACGGTCCTCACCTACGGCATGGACACTGACCCCTCCGACCTGCGCGAGTTCCTGCACCTGTCGGGCGGATCTGCTGACGACGGCCCGCTCCCCCACCAGGTGGTCGCCGGTGTCCGCCGGGCGCACGGTGCCCGCCTGCCCAGCCAGGCACGTCCACGACTCGACCTCATCCGCCGCGCCCGCATCCCGGTGCTCGTCGCCTCGGGAGGACACGCGGCCGCGCACGAGCGGATCTGCGACGCGCTCGCGATCGCGCTCGGCGGCGAGCGCACCGTCCATGTAGGCGCAGGGCACTTCGTCGCCGCGGCACCGGGCTTCACCGACCGGCTCGACACCTTTATCCGCATGAGCGAGAGTCAAGATCCCAGGACCTGATGCCCTGCTCAGGCCATCGCGCTCTTGACCAGCCGCCCTGACAGGAAGCCGTAGGGCGTCTATATGTCTCTATGGCTCCGACGACGATCCAGGGCCCCGCGAGGTCCGCGACCACCTCGCCGAGCTCGCCAAGGAACGCGGCCTGAGCCTGAGGCAGCTGATCGAGGCCCTCGCCGCCGACCAGCCCACCGCCGCGCAACGTGCCGAGCGGCTGGCGGCCGACCGGGAGGTGGTGCGGCGCCTGATCGGGCTTGAGGTCAGTGAGCGTTTTCAGCGTTGTCTCTCCAGGGTGAGGACGGCTTTGGTGATGACGCTCATGCGATTGGGGCTGATGCGGGATCTGCGGAAGGTCTGCCAGGACTTCAGTCGTGCCATGCCGCGTTCGACAGGTGCCCTCGCGGCGGACAGGCCTCGGTTAAGGGTCCGCTCGGTGACGGTGAGTTCACCGCCGGGCGGTCGGCGCTTGGCGGTGGTGACCCCGTCGCCGGCTCCGATGTAGGCCATGTCGGCGAGGATCGGGACGCCTTGGCGTGCGCGGATCCGGGGGATCTTGTGGGTGCGGGCGGCCGTCAGATCGTGGGTCCGGCCGGGTAACGCGGGCGACAGCTACAGGATCTGGACGGCCGGGTCGGTGAGGACCTGGACGTTCACCCCGTGCCGCTTGTGCTTGGCGGAGTAGTCGGCCCTGCCGTCGCCGACGCGGTCGCACTCGGCGAGCGTGCCGTCCAGGAGGACGAAGTCAGGGTCGTGCGTGCGCAGCGTCTTCAGCAGGCCCGGCGCCCGGTCGGCGAGCAAACCGGTGACCGCGGTGACGTAGGCGTGGGCGGTGCCGACGGATATCCCGAAGCCGGCCGCGATGCGGGCGAGGGTGTCATGGCGGCGCAGGTACACGAGTGCGACCAGGGCACGGCGGTGCGGAGCAATCTTGCACCGGCGGTCACCCTGGCGCGTGACGATGAGCATCGTGACCCACTCGACCAGGACGTGGGGCAGGTCGAGTGCGGCAGGATAGGAGCCAACGGGGGCTCCTGTGCTGCTGAGTTGAGACGTCGAACACCTCCCTCAACGGCACGGCAGCCCTGTCCGTTGCGCACCCCCACCTCGCATCGCCCCGTCACCCGATCTGTGGCCACACTGAAAAGGCTCACTGAGGCCATCGAGGCTCTTGCCGACTCCCGTGCGCGTAGCGGCAGTTGGGGTGAGGGCCGTCCTGACGATGATGAAGTTCTGGAGGACGTCGACGGTCTGGAGGCCGCACCGGGCGACGCGGTGGTGAGTACGGGGGCGCGGGGGCTGCTGAAGTTCTCCAGCCCGCGGGACCCGGTGGAGCCGGCGCGGTTCGTGCGGCTGCGGGTCCTGGAGCCGGAAGGCGCGTACTGGCGGCGCGGCATCGAGGCCGCCGCCCGCTACGTGAAGGAACACGGGGACGGGCCGCTGGCGGCCCCGTATGGCTTCGTGACGCCCGAGGACTGGGCCCCGGCCGGATTTTCCCGCTGGGGGTGTGGCTGACGCATCAGAGGCACTCTTACAAGGCCGGACGGCTCGATCCGGAACGGGTGGCGGAGTTGGATGGGCTGGACATGGTGTGGGCGCCGAGGGAGGACGCCTTCGCCGACGGCCTCGCCGCCGCGCGGGCGTGGGCCGAGGTGCATGGCCACTTCCTGCCGCCGGCCACCGCGGTCTGGAACGGATACCCGGTGGGGAAGTGGGCCAAGAACACGCGCGACGCCGCCCGCCTCGCGGACCGGATCACCGCGCGCCGGGAGGCTGGTGAGCCGGTCTGACGTGAGGCCGGGGCGCTCACCGAGGAGCGGCGCCAGGCGCTGGACGACATCGACCCTGGGTGGTGCCCGGCCTGGGACACCGGATGGCAACGCTGCCTCCGACTCGTACAGGCCCACCTGGCCGACGGCGGGAGCCTGCCCACCGCGGCCGGGGACGCCGTCGTCCAGGGCGAAGACCTCGGACGCTGGGTGAGTGCGCAGCGGTACGGCTTCGAGCAGCTGCTGCCCGCGCAGCAGTGGCTGCTGGAGCACGTGCTCGGCATCGAGGCCGCCAGAGAAGACGAACGACCGGTGAAGCTGACCCAGGACCACAAATGGACCCTCAACCTCGCCGCCGCCCGACAGTTCCACAACCGTGAAGGCCACCTGAACGTCCCCCGCGAACACGTCGAAGCCCTGCCCGTCGCCCTCGCCGGGCCAGCCGCCACCGGACGCGAGACCACCCCGGAGGGCACGGTGAGGGTGGACCTGGGGATGTGGACCGCCAACACTCGAAGGCGCGCCGACCGGCTGACGGAGGAGCGACGAACTGCACTCGACCAGCTCGACATGCGCTGGTGAGCTCGGTTCATCCGCGCCGGCCGCGGGGCCCAGTGGGCCGAAGCGCGATAGGTGGCACAAGGGCAGGTTTGTTGTCACCGAGGTCGGCGGCTATGTCCTTTACCGAGAGTCTTGTCCGCCCACCCAGAGTCGTGTCCCTCGACGGGCCGATGTGGTCGGCGCTCCGGAAGCCGTGTGATCGCGGCGCTCACCGCCAGCCCGAGCGTGACACCGACAGCGGCGGCGACGCTCCGCGCCCAGGCATTGTCGAGGGAGTGGGGCAGGACGGCGCTGGTGAGCCGGGTGGCGCCCCACAGGACTGTTACCGCGGCCAGTGCGGCCGGCCAGCGGTGCGGTACCCCGTCGCTGATGTCGTCGACGATATGCAAGAGGAGCAGCAGCGCCATGAGGAAACTGCCGTCGGAATCATCCCAGCCGAGCGCGGTGAACCCGGCCCCGAAGGCAAGCGCGAACAGCCAGAGCCCCACCAGTCGCCGGACGAACGTGGGCGGCCGTCGCCTCGCACCATGCCAAGGCCAGAGGAACCGTGTGATGTGCTGGATGATCGCGTACTTCTGCATGACTCGCGTCCTGATCCCCCGGGGTAGCCGGCTCATGCCGGCGCTCAGTGGAAGGACGCACAGGAGCAGGACGCGGTTGTGGTGCAGTGTCGCCGCATGGAACCGCCTCGAGGAGCCATAGGCTGTCGATCTTCGCTCCTGGTGATAGAAGGGCTGCTGAGTGAGCATGTGTGACAAGCCGCGTGCTTCGCTGGTGACAACCAGGCCGCTTCGACGGTCCTGTACACCGGTTCTTCTGGCTCCCCTGGTGACAACTTCCGTGCTTCGGCTCACCCAGCCGGCGCGGGCCGAGACCGGCACCTCACCCTCGCGCCGGGGACCACGTCATCGACCTGGGGTCGCGCGGGGCGTCGGATGGCGGGGAGCTGTGCCAGGCCCTTGGGGCTTGGCCCTGGTCGACGGCGACGTCTTGCAGGTTCCGGCCGGCCTGAGGGGGTGAGGGGCTGCATCCTGCCCCCGTGGCAGTCGTTGCCCAGACCATGAAGAAGATCACGGTCATGGCTCTGTCCGCCGCCGCAGCTCTGTCCCTGTCCGCCCCCACCGCACACGCCGACGGCGAGGGCAATGGCCACCAGTTCACCCACGGCGGCATCCAGGCCGCGGACAACCCCAACCACGCAACCTGCCTGTGCCCCGTCCCGTTGACGACCACCGACGTCCTGGTGCCGCTCCCCCAGGCCCGGCCCCACCAGGCACGCTGAGTCCGCTCTGCCACGGCGCCGCACAGCCCCTGCGGCACGGTTGAACCCATGTCGGCCGTCGCGGAGGTTCAGGCGGTGCGGCGCACGCCCTGGTCGTCGCAGGGGATCTGAGTGGCCGGGTGGTGACCGGCCGCTCCTGGAACAGGCCGGCAGGTAAGCCGGGCAGGGCGCAGGGTCTTGTCCTGGCCCTCGTAGGAGGCGCTGGAGGTGGTGGTCGTGAGAGCGAGGCCGGGCGGTGGCCGTGGGGCAGACGGGCTCGACTGCAGCACACCCTGCCGCCCTCCCCCGGCCCGCTTGTCGGGCCGCGAGCGCGAAGGCCCGGCCGACGCGCCACGGGAACAGCGCCCGCGGCCATACCGAACCCCGAGCACGCGCGCGCCGCCGTCCTGCCTTCCTTCTTGTTCTTCTGTCTGTCCAGCCTGACGGTCGGTGCGTGTGTGTGAGGACGGCTCGGACGCCGTGATCACACCTGCGTTCCGGCCGGCTCACCCCGGCCCGGGTCCGCCGGAGGTTCAGGAACATCCGTGCTCACCTTGCCTGCCCGTCCCGTGTTCCCGAACCCCGAGGCGTCCGCCCCGGACGGCTACCCGACGCCAAGAACAAACACCGGGCACCCCGCTACGACGTCGGCAAAACCGTCAGACGCCCCGAGACTCTCAAGGCCATCGGCAAGCCTGGAAGATCTTGGTAGATAAAGAACAAGCTTAGAGCCTGCCTTTGGACCCCCCTCTGCGCCCCGACGCCCGGCACTCACGCTCGCCGTGCGGCAGCCGCCGGAACCGGCCGACAAGCACTGGTGGACATGTCATGACGGCATCACGCTCTGGGTCGCAAGGCCGTCGAAGTCGCCTATTCCTCGCCCCCGGGCGCTGCGGGGAGCGCGGGTCCTTCCACCGAGGGCAGGCCCGCGCGGGCCCGGAGCATGTCGGCTTCCGCCCGCGTCATCTCGGCCTGGGCCCGCACGAGGTCGGAGGTGTTCTGCCCGCGGGCCCTGACGAACTTGGCGAGCCCGCCCAGGACGCCGCCGATGAGGACGCCGGAAGCGGAGAGGATGCTGACGACGGCCAGTACCGCGGGCGGTGCGTCGGACGGGCCGAGCCGGGCACCGCCCCCGCCGGTGCCGGCGAGGAACGCGCGCGTACTGAGCCAGGCCACCACCAGCAGCGCCACCACGGCGACGGCCCACAGCGCCACTGCGGCTCCGGGTGCGTCCCGGAAGACCTGCCAGGCCCGCGCCGCCCACGGCAGTAGCGCGCGTTGCCGCTGCGTGCGCCGGACCTGCGAGACGGCGCGGCCGTGGCCGCCGCGCCGGTAGGCCTCGGCGAGCTGCTCGTACGGTTGCGGCAGGTACGCGGGAGTTGCGACGGCAAGCCAGGCCAGACGCTGCTCGACCGTAAAGTCATCGACCGGTACGAGCTTGTCGTACACGAATCCGTCCAGGAAGAGGCGGCCCCGCTCCGGCCAACTCCCGGCGCTGTCGGCCAGGTTGCCGACCCTCGCGTCGCTGAGCACGACCCGGTCCCCGTACTGCTGCCGCTCTCTGGTGTAGCGCAGCTCCTGTGCCACGACGCGACGCAGTGACAGCTCCTGTTCCCCCACCAGGGAGATCTGGGCCGACTCCAGGTCGATGGCACCGAAGCGGCCGTCGTCCAGTCGGATGCCGTTGAAACACCGGAAGGGTATGGCCTGAAGACCGCCCGGATGGGCCCGGTCGCCGCTCTTGAGCGCGCTCAGGTCAAGCGTGCGCCCGACCGTCATCCGCGGGGCGTTCAGGCCGCCGTAGACCTCAAGGTTCTGCAGGGCGCAGCCGCGCATCGACAGGGAACCACCGATCGTTGCACCGTGCAGATGCACCTCGCCGCGCGCCTCCATCAGGTCGGCCCCCAGGTCCCGCCCGACGCGGATCCCCGCCGCCGCCACACACGGGCCGGGCTTGTCGGCTGAGACCTGGGATGCGTAGAGCAGCAGGTCGGTGCCGACGCGGGCATCGGTGAGCCGGATGCCGTCGCGGAAGTCGCACTGGGTGAGCATCAGGGCCTCCTCGACGTGCACACCGGCGCCTTCGAGGCGAGGCATCGAGCAGCCGTTGAGCAGGAGGGTGGTGAAACGTGCTCCGGAGACGCGCAGTTCCTGCTCGAAGCGGCAGCCCACCAGTTGTACGTACGGAGCGACCGTGCGGCCCGAGAGGTCCAATGTGCCGGTGATCTCGGCCCCGCGCAGCTTCAGCGACGCGACGTGGCCGGGCAGTGCCGTCGGTCCGTCCAGCAGCAGCCGTTCCACCACCCACGCGCGCACACTGCGCTGCCGGCCCCCGATCACCGGTATCGCCAGGTCGTCCTCCCCGCTCTGCCCGGTGCGCAGGTCGCAGGCGCTCCCTTCACGGAACGCCTGCCACACCCTGGCCTCCTCCGGGGTCAGCGAGGCCGGTGGATCGTTGTCGTGATCTTCCGCCGAAGCGTCATTCATCGTCGTGTTTCCCTCCCAATGAACTTCACTGTAGGGGCCGTTGGGGCGGGGAGGGTTGCCGTCGATCTGCTGGGCCCGCCAGAGGGTCATGCCCCACCCGCAGGAACGCGAGGTCGGGCATGGTCGTCGGCTTCACGTCGAGGTCCAGCGGGACGGTGCCGGTAACCGGGTTCCGGCCCCCGCGCCGCGGTGGGACACTCCCGAATACGTCACTGAGGTCCGGCGCCACGCGCTGGCCAGGATGATGAGGTGGACGCCCGGGACCTGGCGCCGCTGCTCGCCGGGTGCCCGCACGTCGTGGCCCACTCCTACGGCGTCCTCGCAGCGCTGATCGCGTCCGCGGCCGCGCCCGGCAGCGTACGCTCCTTCACCCCCTCACCTACCTTGTCCCCGGCGACGGCGACGGCGACGTGCCAGGCTGGAACACCTCGGCGATACGGTCCTCGCCTACGGCATGGACACTGACCCCTCCGACCTGCGCACGTTCCTGCGCCTCGCGGGCGGTTTTCCGTCGACGAAGGCCCGCTCCCCCACCACGTGGTCACCGGTGTCCACCGAGCGCACGGTGCCCGCCTGCTCAGCCAGGCACGTCCACGACTCGACCTCATCCGCCGCGCCCGCATCCCGGTGCTCGTCGCCTCGGGAGGACACGCGGCCGCGCACGAGCGGATCTGCGACGCGCTCGCGATCACGCTCGGCGGCGAGCGCACCGTCCATGTGGGCGCAGGGCACTTCGTCGCCGCGGCACCAGGCTTCACCGACCGGCTCGACACCTTTCTCCGCACGAGCGAGAGCCAAGATCCTGACCCTGACGCCCTGCAGACCATCACACTTGGTGTTGTGGCGCTGGCCTCGCCTCATCACTCCCTACAGGCTGTCCCGTAACTGCTGCTTGCCACAGACGCTGCGCTGTGCCCCGCGCTGAGTCCCGATGAGCGCGGGAGCGTTGTCAGTGGGCGATGGCACACTGACGTGCGTGATCACCCCTTCATCCGCCGCAGACGATGCCTCCGCCCCCTCCCTTGCCTGGGTGGAGTCGATGGGCGGCCCTCTGATCGTTGTCCCCGTCTCCGCCTTGGCTTCCTGGGGCGGGTGTACGGAAAGTGGGCTTATGGCAGGAGACGCCACCGCTCCAGACGACTACGACCGGGCCTGCGCGGTGGACGATCTGGCCGGTGTGATCCCCATCGACGAGAACGGCGCGCAAGGGCTGGTGCTGGCGGACGACCCGGCGACCAGCTGCTATCTGCCCCACTACCGCGCGTTTCTGCGGCGGCGCGTCGCCGACTCCGAGGCCGGACTGAGAGCCGCGACGGACACTGTCCTTGCAGACCCGGCCACGGTATGGGAGGAGTGCGGCACCTGGGCCTCGGACGGTCCGGCGGTGCTCATGGATTCCGCCGTAGCGGGCTCCGATCTGGGCATCGAGTACCCCGGTGGGGGGATGCCCGCTGAGGCGTCGGTTCCACTGCCCGCTGGCCGCTGGAAGCTCCGTGCCACGCAGACCAAGGTGGACGAGGGAAACTGGGTCGGCCTGGTCCAGCTCCTGCCCTCCGAATTCTGAACGGACAGTGCTGGGCCGAGGATTCAGTCGCGGCGCCCGACGTTGTGCAGATGAGCGATGCCGAGCATCGCGTGGTGCAGACGCACCCCACCTCGTCGCCCCCGTCCACGCCGGGGCCCGCTCCGAACGCGGCCAGCTCGTCAAACGCCCTGAGATCATGGTGGCGTGACGATGACTCCAGTGGAAGAACCCAGCCCCGAGGTCCAGATCGTGCAGGTGGATGCCACTGACACCGCTTTCTTGGCTGTCGTCGTGCGGTGCCTGGCGACCACGCGGCTGGGGGCACGCTTCCGCTGCAGCAGTCCGGACGGACAAGCCGTCGGCCTGGTAGTGGCGGAGATCCGCCGCTACCCCCAGGTGCCAGTCGACGCGGTGGACCCGCCTCACGGCGCCCGTCTCGTCCTCACCGGTGCAGGAGCGGACGCTCTCCATTTCACTCCCGGGGAGACTCTGCGGGGCACCAACCCGACCCCTGATCAAGTATCGATCAGCAAATCCTGACAATTAATCGCAGCTGCGGATCATCCGGGCCTTGCTGGGGACCCTGCCACTGATTCGCCAGTCTTTCGATGCTCGTCGTGCGCTGGGGCAGGCCGAAGAAGTGCGGCCCGGCGCCGCTGCTTGCAATTGGTTGCGCCGGGCAGGTGCCGAGCAGCCCGCCGCCGCGGTCTGTTAGATCACGCACTGCCAGACCGTCCAGCTCGCCGCCGACGACGGCCGCGGGGCACGCGACACCGCCGGCCGCATCAACCACGACCGGTGGTTCGTACGGCCCGCACTGCGCACCTACCCTGCCCAGGACGATCCGACGGGATACTCCCGCAAGTGGGGCGGCCCCTACCTCGTCACCCCGGACGGGTGTGAGGGCGCCCCAACCCTGGGCCGGAACGGTGTCATAAGCGTTCTGCGTGGGTGAGAGCCCACCGGCGTCGCTGATCCTCACAGCGTCTACGGCCACACACAACAGCCCCTGCGTTCCACCCACTCGCGTACGGTTACCGCTCGCTCGGTGCGGCTGACGATGTCCTTCTTGGAGGCCGTGTCCAGGGTCTCCGGGATCCTGTCGAAGGTGTCAGGCAGAACGTCGAGCAGGTCCCAGATCTGTTCGCCGGTGCTGACAGCAGCCAGCAGTTGCTAGCACCGCCACCGCAGCGGCGTCTCGGGGGCGCGTGAGCCGTTGCACGAGTGTCGGGAACAGGTAGTGCGTCGCCTCTGCGGAGAGGTGCTTTTGGAGCCAGACGACCGGGAGCCGCTGGCTGAAGCTGTACATGGCGGCCTCCTGGGCCAGGGCCAGGAGGAGAGCTGTATCGATGGCTCGGACAGTGCGGGGAAGGGCCGGGGTCATGCCGCGATGATGCCAAGAAGCCTGTGCGGCGACGAGAGGTCAGCTGGGCCGGGATGCGATCTGCTCGCGAGCAAGACCCCAGACGTCCTCAAAATCCTGGTAGGTGAGTTGTTCGGGGTTGTGGCCTTCCCATTCCGAGACGGGCAGTTCGGCCGTGATTCCGAAGCTGCTGTCGTACTCATCGAGGCGGCCGGCATCGTGGGCCTGCTGCCATTCATCAAGGGAGGCCGCTGCGATCGGCGTCCGCTCAGGTCCTTCTAGTTCGACCTGCCGGATCACCCAGCCTTCGGCGTCGACCTCGAAGTAGAACCAGATGTTTTCCTCGTCCCAGTAGCAGCGCATCCAAGTGGTCACGGGGCCATTGTCCTGTAGGGGCGGTTTTTATGCTGAGTCCGGGGGTTGTCGAGTGCGGTCAGGGCGGATCCGGCCAGGTGCCCCGCTCTAGCAGGTGCAGGACGAGGGCGGCGATGTTCCAGGCGTCGTCCTCGCCGCGGTGGTGACGGCCTTCGAGCCGCCGCCCGGCAATCTCCAGGGCCCGTGCCATACCCGGGCGTTTGCGTAGGCCGTATGCCTGGGTGAAGGCCGCCTTGGCGTTGGTGTGGTGCTGGCCGAAGGGATACGGCGTCCTGATGGCCTGGCACTGCCGGGTGAACTGGTGACGGTCGTAGTCGCCCCAACTGGCCCACAGGCGGCGCCTGGCGTGATGTTCCACCGTCAGCAGCTGACACGCCTCGCTGAAGCTGATCCCTGCGTCCACCTCGCGTTGCGTGAGACCGGTCAGCTCCGTGCAGAACTGGCTGACCGCAGACCGGGCGGGACGCACAAGGATCCGGTGGCGGGCAACGCGCTCCGCAGCGGCCAGGTCGACGACGGTCAGCCCGATCTCGATGATCTCGCTGACCTCGTCCGGCGGTTGGTCGCCGGCCCAGCAGGTGGCTTCGACATCCACGACGTTCAGGAGGCGCCCAACCCCGGTGCTGTCCATGACGGGAAGCGTAGGGACGAGCGACTGACGAGGCATCCCAATTCTCCTGCTGTGCTGGGAGGCGACGCTTCGTAGCCCTTGGCGCCGTTGCCGCCGAACCGTGCCGAACTCAGTGTTGCGGCCAGCACCCACTCCCCCCGGATGCGGGCGGTGACCTTGGACGCTGAGTGAGTACGCTGCGCCACGGCTTCGAGCAGCTGACGGCGGCGCAGCCACTGCTGGAGAACGTACTCGGCAGCGAGTCGGCCACCGCGGAGGGGCGGCCGGTGAAGCGGGCCAAGGACCACAAGGGGTCGCTCAACCTGTCCGCGGCCCGCCAGTTCCATAGTCGGAAGCCCACCTGAACGCCCCCCCACATAAATACGTCGAAGTCCTGCCCGCCGCCCTCGCGGGGCCCGCCGCCACTGCCCTGGGACACCGACTTGTAGCGCCACTGCCGCTACGTTCGGATCCACGTCGCTCCCAGTGGCAGCGTGCCGACCGAGCCAGGTGACGTCGTCGTCGACGGCGCCGAGACCCAGCTCGCCCCGGAGCAAGTTCTGGGGGCGACGTGCCGATGCCGTACAGCCAGTTCTTCGACGGTGGCGGCCAGACCTTCCACTCGGTGGGCGTCAGCATGTGGAACCTCCCGGGTTCGCACGGCTGCGTCAGCATGACGACGGCTGCGGCGAAGAAGTACTGGTCCCTGCTGGAGAAGGGCGACGACCTCTTCGTCTACGGCCGTAAGCCCGGCGCCTGACCGGTCAGGCCGGGGGTCGCATGGCCCAGCGGATGGCACGGGTCATCCCGTGGCCGCCCAGCCTGACGGCGGTCTCCTCCACCACCGGGACGTATGGCAGCAGCAGCGCGCGCCGTGCCCAGCCGGGCAGCAGCCCGGCGGCGTTGGCGGCGAGCACCCCGTAGGCCGGGCGCGCCACCCAGGGCAGGGGCGGGGTGAGCAGGAGGAACCGTGCGGCCTCGCGGGCGGCTGGGGTCGCGCGCAGTTCGGGGCGGTAGTCGTTGAGCCGGCGCACAAGCGCGGTCCGGTCGGGGGGCGGGTCGTCGGCGCCGAGGGCGCGGGCGACCCGGGCCGACTCGGCGACGTAGCGCGTGCAGCCCCCCTTCTCTAACGGGTGGGCGCCGAAGCGCTGGTGGGCGGCGAGGAAGCAGTATGCCTCGGCTGTGTGCACCCAGGTGAGCAGGTGCGGGTCGTCGGCGCGGTAGGGCCGTCCGTCCGGGGCGGTGCCGCGGATCCGGCCGTGCACGGCGCGCACCCGGTCCACCGCGTGCTGGGCGTGCTCCTCGGTGCCGAAGGTGGTGACGGCGAGGAAGGTGCTGGTGCGCTGGAGGCGTCCCCAGGGGTCGCCCTTGTACCCGGAGTGTGCGTCGACGGCGGCCATGGCCAGCGGGTGCAGAGATTGCAGGAGCAGGGCGGCGATGCCGCCGATGAACATGGCGGCATCGCCGTGCACCGCGCGCACCGGTGAGTCGGTGGCGAACCAGCGCGGGCCGGGTGTGTCGTGGATGCAGGCGCGGTTGGCGGGCCCGTCCGGCCCCGCCACGCGGGAGAGGAGGGCGGAGCCGAGTTTGGTGCGCACCGTGTCCACGAGCATGGTTCCAGTATCGCGCGACTTCGGGCGTGCCGGGCGGCGTAGTGGGCGGGTTCGGGGGCAGGCGGGAACCGTCGCGCACCCCGCCGGCCGCCGCCCCGTCCGAGGGAGGGGGCATGGGGGCCTCCTGGCGTTCGAAGCGTCGCACCGTGAGAGGAGTTCTGCTGTTCCTGCTGGTGTGGGCGGTGTTGGGCGCCGCTGTCGGGGCACGTGCGGGCGGTGGATGGCCGTGGACCGTGCCAGTCTCGTTCGTGCTGGCTCTCTTCGGGTTCTCGTCGAACCTGCGGGCGCTGCGGGAGGAGCGGGCGCGCCGGGCGTCTCCTGGAGGCGGGCGAGTACGAGCTGAGCCGGTACACGGTGCACCACGCGGGCCAGGGACGCTCGCGCTGGTTCTACTCGGGCCAGGTGCTGCGGACGACAGATCGGGCCGTCGAGATGCGGGACGGAGGCGATCGCCGCTGGCGCCACCCGTGGCAGCGCCTCACCTTCGCGGGCGGGCGGGACGGCCGCGGCGAGAGCGTGACCATCACGCCGGCCGACGGTTCACCGCAGGACCTGCGGCCGACGGCCGGGGCGACCAGTTGCAACCGGTCAGTGCCCCTTGTGTAAGAGAGGCCGCCAACCGAGCACTTCCCTCGCCGGTGACCCCTCGCTCGGCGGTGGGCCATGCTGCGCGCCTATGGCGCGCCGCGGCCGAACTCAGCGTCGACGATCCTCCGGCCATCCAAAGGGGCTGTGGCGTCGCCCGAACTCCTGGGCCCACGCATTGAGCCGCCGACGCAACCACGTCATCCACATGACCAAAGGGGTCGCGACCACCGCCATCCCTAACGCCATCCACCAACCGATGCCGCTGAAGCGCCAGACCAAGACCAGAACGGCGTAGATCGCTATCGCACCCAAGGCATACCGCGATCTCTTCGAAAGATTCATTCAGACCGGATACCCCGCACCTGCGAACACACCGAAGGGGCCGAGCGCCTGACGTCTCCCCAGACCAGCGCGCACCCCAACGGTGGACGTCACCGTACCGCCCCATGCGTCACGGGAGCAGCCTATGAACGACACCGCCGCACACCCTTGTACCATCGCCCTGCACTGGGCAGACCTCCGTGAAGCCGTCGGCGCCCCCGCCCAACTCGGCGCCCTCGGCCTCCGCCGCTACTCGCTCCGCCTCGACGACTCCGACGTCGACCAGCTCGTGTACGAACGGCACCAGGCCGCACACCTCCGCGCCCAAAGGCGAGACCCGATACAGCTCGGCGACCGCCCCGTCCGGCCTCCACCCCGCTGGTCGCAGTGAGCAGAAGACTGTGACCACCTTTCCTGCGAAGTCGGCGTCGTCCCCGGCCAGGGGGCTGAACCCCACGCCACGGTCAACCGCGACGAGGGACGGCAACCTCAGGAGTTTCCGACGCCGCGGTGGCTTCGACGAGCAGCGGCACCGATCCGGGCCCCGACTCCCCCGACTCGGCCGCCGGACCCAGACCCCCGGGCCAGGGCCCGGCATCCGCAGTCCGCAGTCCGCAGTCCGCAGTCCGCAAGGAAAATGGCCCGGCTCCTCTCCTGACGCCCGTCGTCAGCGACGCCTGCGCCCGAGACCCCGGCGCTGCGGTTCCGGCTCCTCCGCCTCGGGGGCGGGCTCCAGGACTTCCACGAGCCGGCTCACGTACACGCGGAACGCATGCGAGTAGAAGGTCGAACCCGCGCGCGAGCGGAAGGCGACGAACCACATGTCGCCTCGCCGTCGTCCGGCTGGGCGAAGTCAGGTAGGGGTCGAGTCGCTGTCGCCTTCTTCTTGTGGTCCGAGTGGGCCGAGTCGGTGGTCGAGCGCGGCGCCGACCTCGGGGCAGTTCTTTCGGATGACGTCGAGGAAGGCGTTCAGTGCCGGGGAACGGTCCCGGGCGCTGAAGGACAGGACCAGGTCGGGTAGAGGCGTGCGCGGGATCACCTCGCAGAACCAGGTGCCCCGTCGTGGGGCCGTCAGCATGCGAGAGGGTCCCAGACCGACGCCCACCCCGCAGGCGGCGAGCCCGATGATGGTGTGGATGTCCCTCGCGATGGTCGCGCCGGAGAGCGCCGGGGAGTCCTTGCCCAGGAGGGTCCGCAGCCCGGTGATGACGGCCGGCTCATCCTCCCCCGGCGCAACGATCAGCGGCTGTCGCCGCAGCTGGTCCACGTCCACCGACGACTGTCCCGCGTACGGGTGCGTGCTGCTCACGACAGCGACCAGGTGGTCGTGTCCGATCGGGATCGATACCAGCTGCTCGGCTCCGACGCCCCGTGGCCGGCCGAGGCCGATCGCCACGTCCAGTTCGCCGGCGATGAGCGCGGCCGTGCTGCGGTTGGTCGCCATCTCGTGCAGTTCCAATCGCACGTCGGGCCGTTCGCGGCCGAACCGGCCCAGGACGTCCGGCAGGGGTTCGAGCAGCGCCGAGGCAATGAACCCCAGGCGCAGTCGGCCGGTCTCGCCGCGTGCTGCCCTGGCTGCGTCGACCGAGGCCGCCGTGATCTCGTCGAGCGCCCTGCGCGCCCTGGAGAGGAAGGCCGCGCCCGCCGCCGTCGGAAACACCCCTTGGCGGGTGCGATCGAACAAGCGGGCGCCCACTTCCCGTTCGAGGTCGGCGATCTGCTTGGACAGCGGAGGCTGCGCGATGCCCAGCGCACCGGCCGCCCGGCCGAAGTGTGCGTGCTCCGCGAGGGTCAGTGCATACCGCAGGTGCCGCGCCTCCATGGCCAACCTCCCATTCATATCTCATATGTATCGTCGAGCAGCCTGTCAGATCTTTTGCTGGATGAGCGGGGCTGGGTCGCGTGAAATGCGGTCATGACCGATTCTTCCTCCACAGACACCGTCTTCGTCTTCGTGCACGGCGCCTGGCACGGCTCCGGACAGTGGGCGGCAACCCAGCGCGCACTCGCCGCGCTCGGTGCCGCGAGCGTGGCCATCGACCTGCCGGGGCACGGCTTCGACGCCCCACTGCCCACCGGATACCTCCAGCCGGGCCAGCCGGGTCTGTTGACCGAGAAGTCAGCGCTTGCCACCGTGACGATGGACGACAGTGCCGAGGCCGTGCTGGACACGCTGCGCCAGGCCCGCCACCACCGTCGCGTCGTGCTCGTCGCTCACAGCGCGGGCGGCGGCCCCGCTTCACTGGCTGCCGAGCGCGCACCCGAACTCGTCGACGAGATCGTCTACCTTTCGGCCTTCGTGCCCGCCGGGCGGCCCCGGTTCTTCGACTATCTCGGCTCACCTGAGAACGCCACGGCACGGGGCCAGAGTCTCAATCTCGGTGACCCCGGGGAACTGGGCGCCGTGCGGATCAACCCGCTGTCGCAGGATCCCGTCTACGTCGAGGAACTGCGGCAGACTCACTACCACGACACCCCGCGGGAGCGCTTCGACCGCTGGCGCTCGGCACTGAGCCCCGATCTGCCGCTGGCGATCCCCACCACCCCGGTCATCGTGACTCCGCAACGCTGGGGGCGCGTCCCCAGGACCTTCCTGCGCTGCGCGGACGACCGGGCACTGCCCACGGCTGTGCAGGATCTGATGATCGAGGAAGCCGACCGGGCCATGCCCGGCAATCCGTTCACCGTGCGCACCCTCCCGGGCAGCCACAGCCCGTTCGCCGCCCGCCCCCGTGAGCTCGCCGCGGCTCTGTTGCCATGAGCGGCGGACGCCTCGTCCTGCCGGTGGTGCTAAGCGCCACGTTCGTGCAGCTCCTCAACGTCACTGTCGCCCAGGTGGCTGCGCCGGCGCTACAGGTCGGCCTGGGCGCCAGCCCGGGCGCCGTGCAACTGGTCCTCGCCGGATACACCCTGACGTATGCGTGCCTGCTCATCCCCGCCGCGCGGCTAGGCGACCGGTACGGCTACCGCCGGCTGTTCGTGGCGGGCACCGTGGTATTCACCGCGGGTTCGCTGGCCGGCGCGTGTGCCCCCGACGCCGCATCGCTGATCATTGCCCGGCTGGTGCAGGGCGCGGGCAGCGGTCTGGTCGCCCCCCAGGTCCTGTCGCTCATCCAAGCCGCCACTCCGGCAACGCGCCGGCCGCGTGCCTTCGGCCTGTACGGCGCCACTATGGCCGTCGCGTCACTGGCCGGACCGCTGATCGGCGGACTCGTCCTCAGTGTCGATCTCTTCGGCCTCGGCTGGCGGCCGGTGATGCTCCTCACCGTGCCGGTGGCGCTCGCCTCGCTGGCAGGAGCGACCGCGCTGCCCCGCACCCGCGGAGCGGACGGACTCCGCGTCGACAAGCTGGGTGCGCTGTTGATCACCGTAGGAGCCGGCGCGCTGGTCCTGCCCCTGGCGCTGGGGCGGGAAGCAGGCTGGCCCTGGTGGACGTGGACCGCCTTCGCCGTGGCAGCGGCCACCCTCGGCCACTTCGTCCGGAGCCTCCCGCACCGGCCTGATCCACTGATCCATCCCGCGGTGCTGCGTGACCGGTCGGCGCGGAGAGGCACGTTGCTGGTGTTCGTGTTCAACACGGGCGTGCCCTCCTTCACCTACCTGCTCTTCCTCCACCTTCAGTCCGCTGTCGGGTACTCGGCCCTGGCGGCCGCACTGGCGTCGGCACCGTTCGCCGCCGGCGCCGTCTTCGGCAGCAGAGCTGCGCCCGCTCTCACTCGCCGGCACGGGCCGACAGTACTCACCGTCTCGTCCCTGATCCTCGCCGGGATGTGCCTGGCGCTGACCCCCCTCGTCGGCTCGGCGGCGGGACGCCAGGCGGCGCTGCCCGTGCTGGCCGTCGGCGGAGCCGCGTTCGGCGCCTTCACCGCGTCGGTGTTCACCCTGGTCCTGGCCCAGGTGCACGGCCCCGCAGCCGGTTCGGTCTCCGGCCTGCTGCCCACAGCACAGCAGCTCGGCGGATCCATCGGAGTGACCGCGGCCGGACTCGCCTACTACGCCCCCGCCGCCGATGCGGACACCGCGTTCCGGCACGCCATGCTCTACCAGGTCGCCGCCTTCACGATCACCGCGCTGATCAGCCTCCGGCTCCACCACCGGCCTGGCACCGAGCCCGTTCACGGTCCTGGCAGTCACAGCGGAGGGGCACGTAGATGAAGCGTCGACCTCCAGCGGCCTTCGCGTCACCCCGTCGGCCGTGCCCGCTCTCCGGATCGCCGAGGGAACATGAACGACGATCGTCGGTTTCAGAAACCGGCGATCGTCGCGACACTTGAAGCTCTCCCGCACCAACTTCCGCTCGACCAAGGCGCTTTCTGCAGGACGGCACAGCACCCAGGAGAGCGCCTCCGAAAGCAGCGCCACCCGCCCTAAGGGGCCGGCAGGGCGCCATACTCAGAGTGATGGACAGGTGAGGCTCTCTCGTGCGTTCTGCTCATGATCGGCTGTTGAAGGCGGTGCTCACGGGGCGCGGAAAGCTGGATCGCAGCAGAAGTCACTGCCCGCCGCGACGCACAGACCTGCCGCGGCGGCCACCGCACTGCCCGAACTCGACTCATTCGGCGACCTGTCGGACGAGGCGGGGTGATCCCGGGTGTACCGAGCCAGGGCATCGTCGACCGGCAGGGCCCACCCCTGTCGATCGGCATCTCTGCCGCCAACCTGCCCGGTGGTCGGCATCACCAGCGCGTCGAGGTGGTACCGGGCGCAAGCCTCGCAGCGCGAGCGATCCGGCCGTCGTGTGCATTCGGTCCGCGGTCTCCAACAAGTCCTTGAGCAGCACGGGTATTCCATGCAACGGTCTGCGCGGCTCGCTCTCGGCGTCCAGCCGCCGGGCCTCGCGCAACGCATCGGGGTTCACCTCGATCACCGCATGAAGGAGGGGGTCCACGCGTTCGATGCGGTCCAGGAAGTACCGGGTGAGCCGTTCGGCGCCGAGCTGTCCGTCGTCCATCTGTCGATGCAGTTCGGTGGTGCCCAGCTCGTGCAAGGCCGTGGCCCCGTCCTGTTGCGCGCTGTCCGTGGCACGAGCGGGAGCTGGGTGGAACCATGGCGCTGCGGCCGCGGCGGTACCCAGTGCGAGCGTGGTGCGGCGTGTGGTGTTGCTCCGGTCCGTTCGGAGTGGTTCCTGCGGCGTCATGCGTCAGTACGTTAGGCGCGCCACCCAGGTTTCTCACTGCGGCATTCCCCGGTTGTGTCCTGCGAGCAACCCCCGTTCTCAACGGGGGATGACTGCAATCGGACTGCGTTTTCTGCTGGCGCCGAGAGATGGAACTCGTCCAGGCTCTGAGTGCCGAACGGCACGTCGCCGCCGAGGCGTTCGTCTGCGGCAACGCCGACGCCAAGGAAGGCGGTGTCGACTCGGGCGACTTCGCCATCGCCTCCCCGGTGCCGACGGCCGGCTGCACCCGCAGCGCAGCCGACGCGACCGGCCGGGTGGGGAGTGGAATCTGCCCGGCCGTGGGCACGGCCCGGCCGTGGGCCGAGGACCGGAGTCCTGCCGCGCGCCGTCGCGGGTGAGGACGGCGCCCGGGCATTCTGCTCATTTTTTTCGTAGGAGCAGGCAGGGGATGGTTCGGCGGCGTGACCGGTCCGGGCGTCCGGCGGCGGAACCCGGGGCGCCCGTCTGACCAGTGTTCCCATGCCCGCTACTCCTTTGCCGGCACACCCACCACCCCGGCGGCCACCTCCGCGGCAGACTACGTCGACGTGAAGTAGGGCCCCAACAGATCAGCCACCCCGAAGCCAGCCACCCCGAAACACGCGGATGATGCGGACATCGGCGGTCATGCCGCGCATGGAGGCCGGTCAGGGCTTGTAGATCTTGCCCGGAACCGGCTTCCCGGGGGCGATCAGCTGGGGGACCGTCACGAAGACGTAGCCCTTCGCCTTCAGCCGGTCGATGACCTCGGGTACCGCGGGCACGGTGTTCTTGTAGATGTCGTGCAGCAGGATGATCGAGTCCCGGTGCGTCTGCCGCACCGCCCGCTCGGTGATCGTCCTCGACGGCGGGACCGTGTAGTCCTTCGTCGTCACGTCCCACAGGACCTGCGCGAGACCCTCCTGTTTCGCGAGCGCGCTGACGTGGTCGTTCGTGCGGCCCTGAGGGGGCCGCATCAGCGTGGGCCGCTTGCCGGTGAGCCTCTCCACGGCGTCGTCGGTGCGCCGGAACTCCGCGCGTACCTGGTCGTCGCTGATGTCCGTGAGGATCTGGTGGTCCCAGGTGTGACTGGCGATCTCGTGGCCCTCGCGCGCCATCCGCTTGACCAGGTCGGGATGCTTGGCTATGTGGTTCTTGCCCAGCAGGAAGAAGGTCGCGGGGACCTGCTTCTGCTTCAGGATGTCGAGCAGCCGCGGGCTGTTCTCGCTGGGCCCCGCGTCGAAGGTCAGGGCGACGCACTTGACCTTCCGGCAGTCGACGGTGCCGAACCGTGCGGCGGCCTTCGCGTCGGCCGCGCGGGCGGCGCTCGGCTTCGTCGTGTCGTACTGCGTGCAGCCGCTCAGGGTGGCGGACAGGGCCCCGGCGGCCACCAGCGTGGCGGCCGCTCGGAACCCTGTCCGGATTTTCATCATCTTCTTAGGTGCACCGGGCATGACTGCACTATACACAGTGTGTATACACTGACGTTATACGCACAGTGTGTAGAGGTGTGACCTGGTCTTTCCGGTGGATGTCGCCGGGTTCCCAGGCCTTTCGATAAGCGGTGATCAGCTTGTCGACGGAGCCGACGAAGTCGCCGCCGAACGCGAGGTGGTCGGCGTCCGCGAACGGCTTGGCCCAGTCCGCGCTCACCCGGCCGCCCGCCCGGTCCCGGATGATCAGCCGTGCCGTGGAGACGAGCGGGGCGCGCGGAGCAGGACGCGCCCGTCGACTCGCGTCCTAGACGCACTACGCGCCCTGCGGGGCACGGATGGCAGCTTCCCGGCCTACCTGGCCGGCGCACCCCCGGAAGCCTGCCTGACCGCCACCACCCGCACGTGCAGAACTCACCCCGATGCACCGGTGACTCCGCCGAAGCCAGAAGGCTCGCCCCCCGCCCCCGCCTGCCGTCGATACGTCGGCCACATCCCCGAGCACTCAACAAACAGGGCTCGTGGGCTGGCGCTGGCGCCGGCGGAAGCGACGCTAAAGCCTCCGCTGTGACTGGGCCGGCTCCGCCGTGAAGCCGGAGAGCGTGCCTGTCGAGCGCGTGGTGTGTCCGCCGAGGACGTCGTACGGCTCGGCTGACCCTCCGCTGCGCCGGCGGGACACGTCATCGGCGGCTGAGTCTGGAACTGAGGCGCAGGGGTGACGAGGCCGGGGTCCAGCCGCTTCCCCCACCCTGTTCAGGGGCTATGGGGCGAATAGGTCACCCAAAGCGGCCAATAAGCCCTGCGGGCAGTTGGTTCCGCGTCATACAACCTTCATCCGGTCTCGCTGGTCTGAGTCGCCGGTCGGAACAGCTCCGATCATGGACCCGCCCGAGGAGCGTCATGCCCAGCGCCATACCAAGTTCCCTGTCCGGCCTCGCGATACCCGCCGGTTGCGCCGTCCTCGCGGCAGGGCTGTTGGCGCTCGGCACAGCTTCCCCCGGCCGGGCCGCCGACGGCGCTCCCTCCGTGGAGTTTTCCTTCCCCAACCACGAGGACGGGATCGCGACCGCCGAACCGTTCCGCGACTACGCCGATTCGTTCCTCGTCCAAGGACGCAACGCCGGTGCAAAGGACGTGAAGAACGTCTCGGTGACCATCGACGCAACGGCCCTCAAGGGCCAGATCACCATGGAGAATGAGCCCTGCACCAAGAAGGGCGACCTGGTGATCGTCTGCGGGCCGGACAGGGTGAACCAGGGCAAGCCGATCGCGCCTGGAGCCAAGTTCTACGCGGCCGCCCCCAAGTTCACCGCACTGGACGGGGCCCGGCCCGGCTTCACGGGTGTGGTCCGGGTGTCCGCCGAGGCGGAGGGGGTCCTTCTCGGGGAGAAGACCTTCAAAGCCTCCGTGGCGGACCTCGGCCTGTACTCCGATCGCAACGCCCCTGACGGCAGCCCCGTCCCCCAGCCCAAGCCCGGTACGACGGTCCAGCCCGTGGTGGGCTTCAGGAACTTCAGCACCCGCGCCATGAACGACGTCTACTTCTCGCTCCATCTCACCCAGGGCCTGACGTTCGCCGAGGAATTCAGCAACTGCAAGTACGGCAGTCAGTACCTCCCCGAGGACACGGCCATGCTGTGCCACATCAAGGGAACCGTCGAACCCAACAGCACCTATGATCTCGACATGTCCGCGCTCAAGGTCGGTGCCACGGCCTGGGCCGAAGATTGGAGCGGGAACATCACCGACAAGGTGATGACCGGCACCTCCCTCACCGACCCGCACCAAGGCACCGGACGCGAACTGAAGTTGACGAAGCGTGCTCAGGGAGCCGCGCTGCCGATGAGCCGGGGGGTCTTCGGCTCGATCGTCGCGGACACCTTCCGGGACGCAGCAGCGGTGGGAGCCACCGTTGACGGTAAGTCCGGACAGGTGGTCAAGGCCGAACTGGGCCTGCGCAACAGCGGTCCCGCCACGTTCAAGAACTGGGGCGAGGAACCGGGAGACGACGCCACCAGCGGCCTCTCGGTGACCCTCCCCCGGGGAACGACCGCGGTGAACGTCCCGCGCAACTGCAATCTGATGACCCCCTCCACCAGCGCCACCACGCGCTACTCGTGCCACCAGGACTCCAAGGACTTCTACTTCAACGCGGGCCAGACGACACCGTTCGTCTTCGACCTGCGCATCGACGAGCCCAAGGCCCTCGCCCTGGGGAGCGCCAAGGTCATCTACTTGGGTGACAAGCACCCCGAGAACGACTCCGCGCCCATCACCGTGACCGTCGACGGCAAACTGGGCGACGGATCCACTCCCCCCGCAGGCGGTACCGGGGGCTCCACGTCGGGCGGCTCCACGGCCTCCCCCGGTACCAGTGATTCGCCGGCCTCTCCCAGCAGCGGCAGCTCCCCCACCACGACCTCCGCGGGCACCGGCAACGGGCCCATGGCCGACACCGGCGCCGGCGCCCTCCGCTGGTACACGGCCGCCGCGGCCGTAACCCTGGCCGCGGGCGCCGCGCTGTTCACTGTCGCTCGCCGTCGCAAGGCCGGCCGAGCCTGACCCGGGGGCCAGAACGCGCCGGGCACCACCGAGTCCGGTGCTGCCCGACGCGCGGGCGCTCGTTCGCACCGGGCGCAGGAGTGCGGCAGTTGCCCCCTAGGGCGTGTCCGCAAAGTGGAATTGCGCGACGGTGGGTCCGTGAGACTCCATCAACCGGCCTCTGAGTAACAAGAGTTGTTGGGCCCGCTTCTCCCGGCCGCGTCGTTCGGGCGCCCGCGGGCGGATGGCCGAACGGTACCGAATGGGATCGTGCGCAAGATTCGGGCCGGTGCCGCCTGGTGGGACCTACTGGCCCCGTCACCAGATGCCTGATCTGTGCCGCGTCGGTCACGGGCCGGTCCACGACCGACGCGGCGACGGTCTACGGGTTTCCGGGGCCTCCTCGCGCTGTTCCGGGTCGGTACGTGCGTTCTCTATGGGCGGGCCGGGCCCTCTGACTGGGCCGGTGCCGGGCGCGATGACTGCGTCCGAAGCGTCCGGTGCGCGCCTAAAGGTTGTCCCGTAAGCCCACGAGACTGAGGGTCATGCTGCGTCAGGGTCGGTGCCGATGGCGCTGGCCGAGCGAAGGGAACGCCCGAGGTCACCGGTGAGGATGCGCGGGTGTCGCCGCCACCACCACAGGTCGGGACCGGGCAGCCTGTGGAACTGGTCGAGTGCTTGGCCGTCATCGTCGACGGTCGCGGCTCTGTACCGGTCGTCCAGAGCTTTGATCCGCGGGGTCCAGAGCTGGACCATGTGTTCGTCCAGCAGGATCCATGCCTCATGCAGCCAGTTCCGGCAGTAAAGGTCGTTGGTGTACTCGTAGATGTCGTCGCCGTAGCCGCACTCGATGGCACTGACCAGGACGGCCCACGCGTTCACCCTTTCAGCGACCGTAAACGCCGTTCGCCAGCCGCGCTGGTGCAACAGCTCCCCCACCTCGGTCTCCGTAGCCACGGGCGGAGGATCTCACGCGGAAGCCGTCCGGGCGATCGAGATAGTGTCCCGCCAGAGGCCGCGGACCCTGAAGCATGATCAACGTAAGACGATCTCGCCGTGGCTGGTGTGATCACGGCGTCGGAACCCTCCTGGATAGCCCCGTTCACCGGGCTGAGCCCACGACAGTTCACGAAACTTATGACCGCGTTGCGGCGGGAGGGCGCCGACCCGGTGAGCAGAGGCCGGCCCTGGGGCTTGCCGCTGGAAGACAGATTTCTGCTAGTGGCCGCGTACTGGCGGACGAACCTCACCCTGCGGCAGCTGGCCCCGTTGTTCGGGGTCTCCAAGTCCGCCGCGGACCGGATCATCACCCACCTCGGGCCATTACTCGCCCTGCGGCCTCGCATGAGGTCCCGGAAAGACACGGTGCTGATCGTCGACGGCACCCTAATCCCCACCCGGGACCACACGATCACCGAGCAGTCGAAGAACTACAGGTACTCCACCAACCACCAAGTCGTCATCTATGCCGACACCCGTCTGGTTGTCGCCGTCGGCCGGCCGGTCCCGGGGAACCGCAACGACTGCAAGGCATGGGAGCTGTCCGGAGCGAAGGACGCCATCGGCCGGACCACTGTGATCGCTGACGGCGGCTACCGGGGCACTGACCTGATCATCCCTCACCGCCGTGACCCCGGTCGGGCCGAACTACCAAGTTGGAAAGAGGAACACAACGCCTCTCACCGCAAGGTCAGGGCCCGCGTCGAGCACGCCTTCGCCCGGATGAAGAGCTGGAAGATCCTCCGCGACTGCCACTTGAAGGGCAACGGAGTTCACCACGCCATGCTCGGTATCGCCCGCCTCCACAACGTCACCATCACCGGCTGAACCGAGCAGGCAGGTCAGCAAGCACGACCGTGATCAATTACGGGACAATGCTTAGGCGCGCTATCGTGCGACGTTGACGGATCACGAGGGTTTGGGGGGACCACTTGATTACCCTTGCCCGCTGCGACGGCAAAAGGCCTGCGCCCGGACGCATCCAGGTGCTGGGCTTGCTGCTTGCTCTCTCGGTGGCGGCGTGTACACCGGCGGGCACTGCATCGAAGGGGCCCGACGAGGTCGGACCGAAGTCATCGACACCTACCAGCCGTGCAGGAACGTCATGCAGTCGGCAGCTCAGATCGGGGAAACTGCCGGGGTGGACCGCGGACCGTTTCGGCCCCCGGAGCATGCCGCAATACCTGCTCGGTGAGCACAATCAGATAGTTGCGGCCCTGTTCGGATACCCGTACCACGCTCCCTCCGGTGGCGCCAAGGTCAACAAGATCCGATGGGTGCCCCGTGACGACTCTCCAGGCAGCGCCCAACTGACCATCAGGGCCACCCTCGACAGCACGGCCTTGCGGGTCACTCGCGTCGTATCGCTCGGCTCCTCCGTGGTGGACCTACCTCAGGCCGGTTGCTGGCGCCTTTCTTTGTCGTGGCCGGGACACTCGGATCGCGTCTACCTCGCATACCAGCCCCGGTCCTAGGTAGTGTCCGCAACGTCATGGGAGCCCGAGTTGTAGGCAGGCGAGGGTGACCATGGCTTGGTAGTGGCGGGCGCGTCTGTCGTAACGGGTGGCCAGGGCTTTGTGGTGCTTGAGCTTGTTGAAGCAGCGTTCGACGACGTTGCGGCGCCGGTAGGCGGCGCGGTCGAGGTGGCAGGTCGCTCGCCGCGCCGGATACGGCCTGTGATCGGATCGATCCGTTCTGGGCTGGCCGCTTTGATGCCTCGTCTGCGCAGGTAGGCGCGGATCTTCACGGACGAGTAGCCCTTGTCCGCGGCCACCCGGTCTGGTCCGGGGCTGGCCGAGTCCGCATCGGGCAATGCTGATGCGGGCCATCACCGCCTCGAACTGGGTGCAGTCGTTGACGTTGCCAGCGGTGAGGGTGAAGGCCAAGGGGGTGGCCCTGTCCGTCGCAGGCGAGGTGGATCTTGGTGGTCAGTCCGCCGCGGGAGCGCCCGATCGCCTCACCCGGCCAGTGCTGCCCCCTTTTCGGGCGCCAGCCGCATGCTGGTGGGCCCGCACGGTCGTGGAGTCGATGCACACGAGCGACCAGTCGACGGCACCTGCGGCATCGGAGTGCTGCTGGACGTGGGCCAGCAGATGGTCCCAGGTGCCATCGGTCGACCATCGGCGGAAGCGTTCGTAGACCGTCTTCCACGGGCCATAGCGCTCCGGCAGATCCCGCCAGGCCGCCCCGGACGAGAACCTCCACATGACCCCGTTTACGACCTGGCGCCGGTCCCGCACCGGGCGCCCCATCCTGGGCGGAGCCAGCAACGGCTCGATCACCGCCCAGGAAGCATCGGTCAGTTCATGACGACGCACCACGGACAGGCCAACATGCCCCCGACTTTGCGGACACGCCCTAGGGTCTGTTTCATAAGCCCGCTTCGAGAAGCGGTCAGTCAGCGGCAAGGATGTCGGAAAGGCTGACGGCAGGGCGGCCGAGCGTTGCTGTAAGCACACGCTGCTGGCGTTCGGTCAAAGAGGCTACGAAGATCACCGCGTCGGCATTGGCCTGGCCGCACGCCTGAGCCACCTCGCGGACCTTTCCGTAGCTCAGCAGGGTCCGCGAGGAATATGGCAGGCTCATCTTCTGAACCCCGCCGTCCGAGACGCCTCGCCGCTGCACGATCTGCATGGCCACCCGGGCGCCCCGTGCTGCCAACTCTTGGGCTGCAGAGGCCATGAGGCCTCCGAAGTTCTTCTGCTTCGCTGAGAAGTACCCAACCAGCACCACGTCAGCTCCTGCGGCCGTGAACTGCGAAGACTGGCGTCGGGCTCGCTCCGATGACTCGCGGCGAGCAAGGCGCCGGTCGCGCCGTCTGGGCTGGTGCATGGACCACAGGCTAGAACCCCGGCCACCTGCAGCGATACCGCGTTTCCGATGGCCGTGGCCGACCAGGGAGATCATAGCCATTCTTTGATGACGGCGATGGTGACGGTGGTCTCGTAGCGAACGGCGAGCTTGTCGTACCTGGTGGCCACCGCGCGATGGCGCTTGAGGCGGTTGATCCCGCACTCGACCGCGTGGCGCTCTCGATAGTCGATCTTGTCGAACTTCGGCGGACGCCCACCGGGGGCGCCCAGCTTCTTGCGGTTGCGGATCTGGTCGGACTTCTCCAGGATCGTGCAGCGGATCCCACGTCTGCGCAGGTAGTCACGGTTGGCTCGGGACCCGTAGGCCTTGTCAGCCCTCACCCGGTCAGGACGCCGACGCGGCCTGCCGACGCCCACGCGCGGCACCCGGATGCGCTCCAAAACCGGTTGGAACTCGGGGCTGTCGTGCCGCTGGCCGGCCGTGATCAGGAACGACAACGGCTTCTGTCGGTGCTCGACTGCCAAGTGCACCTTCGTGGTCAGACCACCGCGCGAGCGTCCGAGCCCGTGGTCGGAGGGCTCGACTGTGACTCCGCCAGGCTTGTCCCGCTGCAGGTCCCCCTATTGCGGGCGCCGGCCGCATGCTGATGCGCCCGCGCGACCGTCGAGTCCACGCTCACGTCCCAGGTGATCAGGTCTTTCGCGTCGACTTCGGCCTGCAACTGGGTGAGGATCCGGCTCCAGGTGCCGTCGCGCTGCCAGCGCCGGACGAGGCCGTAGACGGTCTCCCACGCGCCGTAGCGGGTGGGAACGTCGCGCCGGGGCACACCTGTCCGCGTCCGCCAACGTATGCCGTTGATCAGCTGCTGCTTGGACCAAACCGGAGGCCGCCCCGGCTTCTTGCCCACCGGCAACAACGGCTCCAGCCTGGCCCATTGCTCGCTCGTCAGATCTCCATGCCCCACAGGTGGATCATGGCAGGCCTTGATCCACTTATGAAACAGGCCCTAGTACTGCAACGGTGCTTGCTCTGAGGGCTGGACAGTTCTCAAGGACTGTGTGCGCGTCGTTCGTAGTGCCTGACGCGGGGTTGGTGTTGGCGTTGTCGTCGCCAGTGTGACCAGTGCAGGATGTGCTCGACCTCGGTGGGGCGCCGATTAGTGAGCCGGGTGATCAGTCGTCTGGCTTCGGCGAGGCAGGACGCCGGGGTCATAGCGGACGCTGCCCGCACCGTGCCCCACACCCTGCGCGCCCTCGACCTGACCGATGAGGTCACCGCGGAGCTGACCATGCTGGTCGGCTTCGACCAGGACCTCGCAGGCGAGGCCAACCGCACCTCCAACCGCATCCG
>NZ_JBEXOS010000083.1:0-29324 GCF_040611655.1 Streptomyces sp. NPDC006552 | reverse complement strand
CGCCCCTACGGCGGCTACTTCGACGAGGTCGCCGACGAGCTGGAGGGCGCCCTGGAGGAACAGGGCCTCGGCCGCGCGGCCGAGGACGAGCCCGATCTGCTCGGCGGCGTAGTTCGAGCACTGGCCCGCGTTGTCGCCGTCCGGGTCACCGAGCAGGGCGTCCCGGATGTAGGCGCGGCCGGAGGGGGAGGCCATCTCGTCGAGGAACCGCTCGGCCCACGCCGTCAGGCTGGACGCGAGGTCACCGTGGTCCTCGGGGGCGGTCTCGGGCCGCAGCCGCTCGACCGCCACGTCCGACAGCAGCGTCTGCAGGTCACCCCAGCGCCGGTAGATCGTCGACGGTGTCACCCCCGCGCGCTGGGCGACCAGTGGCACCGTCAGCGCGTCGCGGCCCACCTCTGCCGAGAGTTCGCGCACGGCGGCGTCGACCGACGCCTGGACCCGGGCGCTGCGTCCGCCGGGACGCGCCATCTGCCTGCTCATGACACCCAGCCTAAAGCGACATGATCGCGTCTACTGAACCGGCCGCACGCCCGGCGCCGACCGCCCCGCGGGGGCGAGAGGGCGGGCGGGCCGGGTCTGTTCGTAGGCGTGGCCGGCGCGCAGGAGCATGTGCTCGCCGAGCGGCCTGCCGATGAGTTGCATGCCGATCGGCAGGCCCGCCGCGTCGTGGCCCACGGGGACGGACAGGGACGGCGCTCCGGTGATGTTGGCGAGCGACGACAGACGTACGTATGCGTCGGAGACACCCTCGACGGTGCCGTCGGCCCAGGTGAGGCTCGTCTGACCGGCCGCGACCGCAGTGGCCGGGACGGAGGGGGCGACGATCAGGTCGACCTCGCTCCACACGTGTGCCCACTCCTGTCGCAATCGGGTGCGGGCCCGCTGGGCGCGCAGGTAGTCACCGGCGGGCAGGAGCGCACCGGCTTCGAGGAGGAGGCGTATGTCGTCCTGGTAGAGCTGGGGGACCCTGCGCAAGGTGTCCTCGTGGTAGGCGGTGGCCTCGGGCACCATCAGACCCCAGTGGATGGCCTGGAGGTAACGGGTCATCGGGACGTCGACCTCGACCGGATGCGCGCCGAGGGCATGGAGCTGGTCGATGGCGCTGCGGACGGCGGCCTCCACCTCCGGATCGACGTGGTCGAAGAAGTAGGTGCGCGGCACCCCCACACGTATGCCGGTGAGGTCGGTGCCCGTGCGCGGACGGTAATCCGCCGGGGGGACGGCCAGGGACGCGGGATCGCGCGGGTCGTGTCCGGCCAGGACGGACAGGACCAGGCCCGCGTCCTCGACGGTGCGGGTGAGCGGGCCGACGTGGTCCAGGGACCAGGACAGCGACGTGACGCCGTGCCGGGGGACGAGACCGTACGTCGGTTTGAGGCCGACGACCCCGTTGAGCGCGGCTGGCACGCGGATCGATCCCCCGGTGTCGGTGCCGAGCGCGAAGACCGAGGTGCCCGCCGCGACGGAGACGGCGGAGCCGCCGCTCGACCCGCCCGCGACGCGGCCGGTGTCCCAGGCGTTGCTGGTCTGCGGTGTGGTCAGCCCGTAGGCGAACTCGTGCGTGTGCGTCTTGCCGACCAGGATCGCGCCGGCCGCGGCCAGGCGGGCGGCGACGGTGCTGTCGGCGCGCGCCCGGTGGCCGGCCCGTACGCGGGAGCTTGCCGAGGTCGGTGTGCCCGCGACGTCGATGAGGTCCTTGAGCCCCATCGGGATGCCGTGCAGCGGACCTCGGTAGCGCCCGGCGGCGATGTCGCCCGCGGCTTCGCGGGCGGCCCGGCGGGTCCGCTCGACGGAGACGGAGCCGGCGACGTAGGCGCCAAGCCCCGGCTCCGTGTGCGCGGCGCGGGCCAGGACGGAGTCGGCCAGCTCCACGGGCGACAGCCGGCGGGCCCGGACGGCGTCCGCCGCGGCGGCCAGGGAGAGTTCATACGGTTGCATCGGGGGTCTCCTGTTCGGCGGCGCGGTACGCGGCGGCGGGCGGGGTGTCACCGAAGTCCAGCTCGCGCAGGACCGAGACGACGCGATGGATGTGGTTCGCGGTGGCGGCGACCACGGCGTGCCGGTCGGCGGGCAGCGGCAGCGCGGCGCGGGCCGCCCAGAGGGCCGCTTGCGCGGGGCTGAGGGCGACGGGGGAGGACGCCATGGGGCTCTCCTGTCGGACGATCGCGGGAGACTAAAGCGAAAAGTTTGCGTTAGTGGACCGTAGGGCCTTACGGTCCACTAACGCAAACTTTTCGCTTTAGCGGGCTCCGGTGCCCGCACTCACCCCCCCGCCCCCGCCCCGCAAGGAGAGGCCCTACCGTGAATCCCCCGACACCGGCCGCCTGGACCCTCGGTGACGTCACCGTCCACCGGATCGACGAGGTCGCGCTGCCGCCCGCCACCGGTGCCTGGCTCCTGCCCGACGCCACCGCGGACGTCGTCGCCCACGAGGAGTGGCTGCGCCCCCACTTCGCGGACGCCGACGGCCTCTTGCTCCTCGACAGCCACAGCTTCGCCTTCGTCCAGGGCGGCCTGCGCATCCTGGTGGACACCGGGATCGGCAACGGCAAGGAGCGGGCCAACCCCGCCTGGCACGACCTGGACACCGACTACCTCCGGCGCCTCGACGCCGCGGGGTTCCCGCCGGACTCCGTCGACCTGGTGATCCTCACCCACCTGCACGCCGACCACGTCGGCTGGAACACCCGCCGGGTGAACGGCGCTTGGGTGCCCACCTTCCCCCGCGCCCGCTACGTCACCGCACGCGCCGAGCGCGCGTTCTGGGCCGGGTACGACATGGACGAGGCCCGGGCGCAGATGTTCCGGGACTCCGTGCTCCCGGTCGAGGACGCGGGCCTGCTCGACCTCGTCGACGTCCCCGCGGGCGGCACGCAGATCGCCCCCGGCGTGCGTCTGCTCCCCACGCCCGGGCACACCCCCGGCCACATCGCGGTCGAACTCAGCAGCCACGGCGCGACCGCGGTGATCACGGGCGACTGCGTCCACCATCCGGTCCAGCTCGCGCACCCCGCCATCGGGGCCTGCGTCGACATCGATCCCGTACGGTCCGAGGCCACCCGCCGCGCGCTGCTCGCCTCGCTCGCAGGCACGGACACCCTCGTCCTCGGGACTCACTTCGCGCCGCCGACGGCGGGCCGCGTCGTGGCCCACGAGGGAGCGGACTACCACCTGTCGCCGGTCGTTCCGTCAACGCGGCGCTGACCCGGGCCTGTTCACCCCGGACGGCTCCTTCCACAGACCGGAGCCGCCGGCCCGCTCGTCCCCCGCTCGTCCCCCGGGAGAGCTACGCAGAGGTGTCCACTGTCAGGTGACGACTCCTGATCACCGTTTTCCTAGGGTTCGGAGCAGCCGCGGCTCCAGTGCCACGGACCGGCCCGGACCGTACCGGAGACCGGGGACGAACTGACTCGGGAGTCGTCATGAAACGGGTGGGGCAGATCTTGGCCGTCGTCGCGGTGGCCGCGGCCGGTGGGCAGGGTGCCGCCGCGGCGCAGGGCAGCCCGTGGCTCACCCTTCTCGTCGGCGCCCTGACGGTCGTGCTCTCGCTCCTCGTCTACCGGTGGGCCGTCGGACGCACCGAACGGCGCCCGGTCACCGAGCTGGCCGCGCAGGGGGCGCCGCGGGCGGTCCTGCGGGGCCTGCTCATCGGCGTGGCGATGTTCGCGTGCGTCATAGCGAACATCGCCTTCCTCGGCCACTATCAGGTCCACGGGCTCGGCTCGGCCCCCGGCACGGTCGAGCTGGCCGGTTTCATGGCCGCCGCCGCGGTCACGGAGGAACTGATCTTCCGCGGCCTGCTCTTCCGGCTCGTGGAGCGCGGGCTTGGCACGTACCTCGCCCTGGCCCTCTCCGCCGCGGTGTTCGGAGCGAGCCATCTGCTCAACGAGGACGCCAGCCTGCTCGGCGCCCTCGCCATCGCCATCGAGGCCGGCGGCATGCTCGCCGCCGCGTACGCCGCCACCCGCTCGCTGTGGCTGCCGATAGGGCTCCACTTCGGCTGGAACTTCGCCGAGTCGGGCATCTTCGGCACCGAGGTCTCCGGCAACGGCGCCACGCACGGACTCCTCGACGCCTCGACGTCCGGACCGCGGCTGATCACGGGCGGCGAGTTCGGGCCGGAAGCCAGCGTGTACGCGGTACTGGCCGGCGCGCTGCTGACCCTCACCTTCCTGTGGCTGGCCCACCGGCGCGGCACCGTCGTGCCCCGCCGGCGCGCCGAGCGCGTGGGTGCCCTCGTTACACTCGCCCGGTGACGACACCGCGCGGGGCCGGGCAGGTATGGCGCCGGCTGGACGTCACCGTGCGCGACCTGCCGCTCGGAGTCCTGTTCCTGGCCGCGTCGTTCCTGCCGGGGCTCCGCGGCCACGGCACGCAGGTCGGCGACCTGCCGACCCGCCCCTTCGACGCGTTGACCGCCGTCTGCCTGGCTCTGGAATGCCTTCCGCTCGCGGCGCGCCGCCGGTGGCCGGCCGTCTCCCTGGCCCTGGTGGCGTGCGGCTTCGCCCTCGACCAGGTACGCGGCTACCACTCGGCGGCCGGTACCGTGCTGCCCATCGCGCTGATCAGCGCCGGCTCCCACCTGGCACACCACCGGCGTACCGCCGTGGTCCTGCTGTCCGTCGCGTACCTGCCGCTGGCGGTCGCTCTCTCCCTGCTCGGTTCGGGCGCCGAGACGCCGGACGAGTTCGTCACGTTCTACCTGGTGCTCGCCGCGGCCTGGGCGGCCGGGGCGTGGCTGCGGTCCACGCGGCACGCCGAGGCCGAACGCCGCGAGCACGTCGCGGAGCAGGCGCGTACCGCCGAACGCGCGGGCATCGCACGCGAGTTGCACGACGTGGTGACGCACCACGTGACGGCGATGGTCGTCCAGGCGGAAGCCGCCCGCTACTTGACCGCCGCCCCCGAGCGGCTCGACCGGTCGCTGACCGCCGTCAGCGACACCGGACGCCGCGCCATCACCGACCTGCGCCACCTGCTCGGCGTCCTCAACCCCGACCACAGCACGGAGAACGGCCCCGGCGCCGCGCGCGGCGAGGCCGCGCAGGTCAGGGCGCCGGCGGCCGGGAGGGTCCGCACCCTCGTCGAGCAGACCCGCCTGGCCGGACAGCCGGTCGACTTCACCGAGCACGGCACCCCGCCGCCCTCGACGGGCAGCGCCGACCTCGTCGCCTACCGGGTGGTGCAGGAGGCACTGACCAACGCGCTCAAGTACGCCCACGGCAGCCCGACTTCGGTGCGGCTGCGGCACGGAGAACGGGAGATCACCGTAGAGGTCAGCACGGACGCGACCGGCGCCCGCACCCCGGCCACCGCCGGCGGCGGACGCGGTCTGGCCGGCCTGCGCGAGCGCGTCTCCATCCTGGGCGGCGACTTCAGCGCCGGCGCCGCCGGGGACGGCGGCTTCACCGTCCGGGCCCGCATCCCCGCCGACGGCACCTCATGAGCGCACCGATCCAGGTCATGGTCTGCGACGACCAGATGCTGGTCCGCACCGGCCTCGTCACCATCATCGACGCCCAGCCCGACATGGCGGTGGTGGGCGAGTGCGCGGACGGGCGGACCGGCGTCGAACTCGCTCGCGCGCTCCGGCCCGACGTCGTCGTCATGGACATCCGCATGCCGGTCCTCGACGGCCTGGAGGCCACCCGCCTGCTGGCCGGTGCCGGCGCGCCCGATCCCGTCAAGGTGCTCGTGGTGACCACGTTCAACCTGGACGAGTACGTGTACGACGCGCTGCGCGCCGGCGCCAGCGGTTTCCTCCTCAAGGACGCGCCCCCCGGCCGGCTGCTGCACGGCATACGGACCGTGGCCACGGGCGCGGCCCTCCTGGACCCCGAGGTGACGCGGCAGCTCATCGGCCGGTACGCCGCCCGCATCCGCCCCACCGACCACGCCGCCCGCCCCACCCCGCTCACCCCCCGCGAACTGCAGGTGCTGCGCCTCATCGCGGACGGCCTGTCCAACAGCGAGATCGCCGCGGCCCTTGTCATCAGCCAGGAGACCGTGAAGACCTTCGTCTCGCGCATCCTCGCCAAGCTCCAGCTGCGCGACCGCGTGCAGGCCGTCGTCTACGCCTACCGCCACGGCCTGGCGACCTGATGCCCGCGGCCCGGTCCCGGCTCAGGACCAACCCTGTGGGAGACTCCCGTTCCCCCCACATCTATGGTGCTGTCTTCTGCCTCGCCGAGATCGACATCCGTCCGCGGACCGTCCGGTGGGGCCTGCTCCGTTCCGTGGGGGGAACCGCCCGATGGGCTCTACTCTGCGCGCCGTGCGCGCGCTCGTGCTGCTGCTCGGCTTCTATCTGGTCGGGCTGGCGCTGCTCGGCGCCCTGGCCGCGGCAGACTGGTGGCTGGTCGCGGACAGCGGCCACGGCCTCGCCGCACTGAAGGTCGTCTTCCTCAGCCTCGTCGTCGGCGTGCCGATCGTGCAGGGCATGTTCGCGGTGCGCGGCCCGCGCCTCGAACCGCCGGCCGACGGGCTGCGGGTCGAGGAGAGCCAGGAGCCGCGGCTGTGGGCCGCCGTGCGCCGGCTCGCCGAGCAGACGGGCACCCGCGCGCCCGACGAGATCTACCTGGTGCCCCGGGTGAACGCCGCCGTCTACGAGAAGTCACGGCTGCTCGGCCTGGTCACCGGGCGGCGGGTGCTGCTGATCGGCATGCCGCTGCTGAGCGGCCTCGACGAGGACCAGCTCGTCTCCGTACTGGCCCACGAGTTCGGCCACTACTCCAACGCCGACACCCGGCTCGGCGCGATCAACCGGCGCGGCTTCGAGCAGGTCTCCCGCACCGTCTCCACACTGCTGCGACGCTCGGCCGCCAAAGTGGACGACGAGCGGATGAAGGCCGAGGAGAAACAGGCACGCCGCGTCGCCAAGGGGAAGACGGCCCGGCAGATCGACACCGGCTCGGCGGGCCTGAGCTACCGCCTCGCCGCCAAGCCCTTCATCTGGTACGGAAAGTTCTACGTGCGGTCCATGCGCGGCACGATGCGCCGCCAGGAGTACGCCGCCGACCTGACCGCCGCGCGGATCGCGGGCCGCGCCGCGACGGCGTCCGCGCTGCGCGAGATCCCGGTCCTGGACGCCGCGTTCGGCTTCTATCTGCACGCCTACGCGGGCCTCGGGGCGAACGCGGGTCTGCTGCCGCCCCAGGGCGAGGTCTACGGCGGCCTGCGCCACCTTCTGAAGGCGCGCTCGGCCGAACTGCGGGAACTGCGCGAGACCTTCCCCGACGAGGAGCCCTCCGCCTACGACACGCACCCGCCGACCGCCGACCGGGTGGCCCGCATCGAGCGGCTTCCCGACGACGGGCACGCGGCGGGCACGGCCGGACCGGCGCTCGGCCTGCTGGCCGATCCGGCTGCCGCGTTCGCCGCCCTCGAACACGTGTCGCTGACCCCGGAGGCGCTCACGATGCGCCGCACCGCCGACTGGGCGCAGCTCGTCCACGAGTCCATGACGACGTACGCGGACGGTGCCACGCAGCCGTTGCGGCAGGCCGTGCGCGAGGTGACCGGCGCGGACGGCTCGTTCGACGCGGTGCTCGCGGCGATCGACGGCGGTGCGCTGTGGCAGGTCGCGGACCGGCTGCCCAAATCCGCGCAGGCGGCGGCCGCGACGGGCCGGGCGGCCCGGGAGCTGGTCCGGCCCCGGCTGCACGACCTGCTCCGCGACCTGACCGTCACCGAGCTGATCGCCCGCGGCGGCGCGCACTTCGAGCTGTCCTGGTCGGACTCGGCGCTGCTGCGCCTGCACGGCGCCTCCGAGGAGCAGCTGACCCGCGCCCTGGACGCGGCGGTGGCGGACGTGCCGGACACCACCGGGCTGCGGCAGGTGCTGGAACCGGCCGGTGCGACAGGCGGCACGCGCGAGCGGGAGACGATCTGATGGGCCTCTTCCGCAAGGGACGCGGCACGAACCCGAACCGCGTCGGCTCCTTCAGCGACAAGCAACTCGCGGCAGCAGCAAGGCAGTTCGGGCTCGTTGCGGCCGAAGGGATCGACGGTGGCGCGGCGATGGCCCCCGACCCGCGGTTCGAGGAGGTCAGGTCGGCCGTCCTGGCGGGGAACTGGCGGGCGGGAGCCGCCTATCTGGAGGAAGCGGGCCGCGACTGGGCGGAGCGCCACCGCCGCTGCGGCGCCCTTGCCGCACAGGCTGTCGCGGACGACGGCTGGCTGCTCGCCTGGCGCACCGCCCGGCGCGAGGACCCCGGTGCGGCGCTGGTGAACGCCCGGTCGCTGGTCGACCTGGCCTGGGAGGTCCGCGGCGGCGGCCTCGCGGGCGCCACCACCCAGGAGCAGTTCGCCGGGTTCCACCGGGTCCTCGCGCAGGCCCGGGAGGCGTTCGCCGCGGCGCAGGAGTGGGCCGGTGACGACCCGTGCCCCTTCATCGCGGAGCTGCCGCTGGCGATGGGGCTCGGCTACGACCACGAGACGTTCGCGGCGCTGTGGGCCGAGGTGGAGCGGCGGGACCCGCACCACGTGGGGGCACACCACGCGGCGCTCCAGTACTGGTGCGCGAAGTGGCGGGGCTCGCACGAGGCGGCGGAGGAGTTCGGCAGAGCGGCCGCGGCGAAGGGCGCCGCGGGCCAGCTCCTGTCCACGATCGTGCTGGACGCGTACTTCGAGTACGAGATCACGGACGAGACGCTGAACCCGGGCACCTACTACCAGCAGCCCCACATCGTCGCGGCGACGGACGCGGCGCTCGCGGACGTGGCGGCGGCGCACGCGAAGGACCCGCACGACCGGCGCCTCCCGCCGGCCCGCCACATGCTCGGCCACTTCCTGTACTGGCAGAACCGGTACGAGGAGGCACTGGAGCAGTTCCGCCCGGTGGACGGCTACGCGGGCACGACACCGTGGTCGTACTACGGGGACCCGGCGCAGCGGTACGCGCGGGTGCGCGACTACTGTGCCGCGCAGGTCCTGCACCGCAATCCCGCCGCGCGGTGACGTGACGGGGGCCCGCGACGCGTCACCCGCGCCCGAGCCGCTCCAGCACGCGCCGCATCGCCTCCCGCACGGCGGTGCGCGCGCTGTCCGTGTGGTCGAGACCCTCGAAGCCGTGCCGCCCGTCCGGCACGTCGAACACATCGAGCGGGGCGCCGCCCGCCTCGGCCGCCGCGACGAACTCCGCGACCGTCGCCGCGACCGCGAAGCTCTCCAGCCCCGCCCGGACCAGGACGAACGGTGGCGTGCCACCGCGCGCCACCACCTCGGCGGGCCGGAAACGGGGATCGTTCACGCCCCAGCCCGGCAGCGGCGCCATGATGGGATAACAGGCGGCCAGGCACCGCAGCCACGGCGGTCGCTCGCTGAGCCACGGAGCCGTCATCGGCCCGCTGCCGGAGAAGAACCACAGCGCGATCCGGTCCGCGTCGACGCGGGGATCGGCGCGCACCCCGGCCACCGCGGCGGCCAGGTCCCCTGCGGCGGCCGGGTAGGCGCTGACCTCGTGCAGCCGGTGGTCCAGCGTCACCCCCACGACGCCCTGGTGCGCGGCGTACCGTCCGTACGAGACGAACGTCGTCCAGTCCCGCGGGGTGGGCTCGGCCCCGGCCGGTACCGGGCCGCCGTGCACGAACACGATCGCGGGGCGCGGGGCCGCCTCCGCGCCCTCGGGTACGTACAGGTCGAGGGCGCCGCGGCGTTCGCGGGGGACCGGCGGTACGTCGAGGAGGAACGGGCGCTGATAGGCGGGTGTCTCCGGCTCCTCCTGCGCTGTCATGAGAGTGGCCCCCTCGCCCGCGGCGGCCGCGAGCAGTACCTCGGCGAGTTCCCCGGGGCACGAGAGCATCGGCCAGTGCCCGGTGGGCAGTTCGAAGAAGGTGACGCCGGGCCGGGCCAGGGCCGCGAGCACCGGATCGCCGAAGCTCGTCAGCATGCGGAGGGTGGCGAGGCTCGCCCCGCTGCCCGCACAGAGCACACCGGTGCTCGGAAGGCGCTCCGCCGCGCCGGTCAGCCGCAACGGCTGGGTCAGCGTGCCGAGCGGCTGCGCGGCGGCGGACGCGGTCAGCAGGTCGAGGTCCGCGTCGGAGAGGCCGGCGGTGCTTCCCCAGCGCCGCCACTCCTCCCGCGCGGGCGGCGGCAGTTCACCTGTCGTGACACCGGCCGCGGTGAGCCGCTCGCGCACCTCCTGGTCGGCGAGGGCGGCCAGCGCCGGTACACCGGCCCGCACCGGAGCGGTGTCGACGTGGACGAGCCGGGCGACCCGCTCCGCACGCCGGTCGGCCGCGCCCACCGCCGGGTACACCCCGTAGTCGTGCCCGACCACGACGACGTCCCGCTCGTCCCCGGCCGCGCCGATCGCGTCGAGGACCGCGACCACACGGTCGATGTGTGTCTCCAGGCCGGTCCCCGGGCCGAGGTCCACGACATGCGCCTTCGCACCCCGCGCGGCAAGCTCCTCCGCCGTCGCCCGCCACGCCTGCGGGCCGGTGAACACCCCGGGAACCAGCACGAATTCCGGCATTTCCCCACTCCTTGCGACTCCGTCACGGGCGGCCGTCGCACCGGCCCACCGCGGTGGCCGCTAGATTAGGAACTCCCCCTGAGGGAGGTTCAAGTGCCGCCGTCGCCCGAGCCCGGCCCCGACCGCGCGTCCCGCTCCCCGTCGGCATCGGCGTCCGACGGCCTGTGGAGCATCGGCGAACTCGCCGAACGGGCGGGCACCACCGTGAAGACCGTCCGCTTCTACTCCGACAGCGGCCTGCTGCCGGAGCGTGCGCGCAGCGCCGGAGGGCACCGCCGCTACGCCCCCGGGGCCCTGGAGCGGCTCGCGCTCATCCGCTCCCTGCGCAACCTGGGGCTGCCCGTCTCCCAGGTGCGCCGCATCGTCGACGAACGGGCCGGCGCGCAAGGGGCGTTGGAGGACGCCGTGGCGGCACACCTGCACACGCTCGGCTCCCGGCTGAGCGCGCTGCGCTGGCAGGAGTCCGCGCTGCGCGCGGTCCAGGAAGCCGCGCCGGAGGAGCGGGCGGAGCGGCTGCATCTCGTGGGCGCGCTGGACACCCCGCCGGGCACGGCGCCGCTGGCCCGGTTCTGGCGGGCCTGGCTGCCACCGCGGATGCCGGCGAAGGCGCGGGCCGTCTTTCTCGACGCCGCGGTTCCCCAGCCGCCCGACACGCCGTCGCCCGCGCAGGTCCTCGCCTTCGCGCGGCTGTGCGCCCTGGTGCGACGCCCCTGCCCGACCGGTCCCGCGGCACGCCCCACGCAGCCTGCCGCACACCGGGCGGCGGGCCCCGCGGAGTCCGCCCTGCTCTACGCCGGACTCGCGCAGGCCTACGATCTCGCCGCCGTGCGGATGCGCGGGGGCGTGGACCCCGAGGCGGGCGACGCGCTCGACTGCTTCGTGGCGACGTACGCGAGCGTGCTCCGCCGCCGCGACACCCCCGCGTTCCGTCGCGCACTGGCCCGGCAACTCGCGCTCGATCCCCGGCTCGACGGCTACTGGGAGCTGGTCGAGCGGCTGCTCACCCCGGAGGGCGGCCGCCCGGAGCCGACCCCGGGCACCGCGCACGACTGGTTGCGGACGGCGCTGGACACCCATCTCGCGGCGTAGCGGTCAGGCGCCCCGCGGGGGGCAGCGGTGCGTGGTGCGGACAGGATGCGAGCGCCTGGATCGCCGGCCTCGCGAACCGCCGGGCGACGGCGTCTGACCGCGTTCACCGACCGGTGGCACGTATCACGCCACCTGGGCGGGGGAGGCGTCGGAGGGCAGGAACTCGTCGAAGTCGTAGGCGGGGAAGACGCTCCGGGCCAGGAGCAGCAGGTGCTCCGCCTGGCGGCCGAGACCGGTGACGGTCAGCTCCCGGTGCGAGCGCCGGCAGGCGTCGCGCTGGCCCGCGAGGAGGTGGAGCCCGGCGATGTCCATGAAAGTGGCCTGGTGCAGATCCCACACCACCCGCGTGACGGTACGCGGGAGGTGCGTGGGAGCGGCGAGCAGGTCGGGCAGGGCGTCGAAGTCGATCTCACCGCGCGGGCTGATGACGGCCGTATCGCCGTCGATGGCGGTCGTGACGAACACGTCGGCCCCCTCTCGGGGGTTGTGAGCCCACCGCCGCTCCGGCGCCGCTCGAGGCGGCCGGGCGACGATGACGGGAACCGAATGCCCGTGTAGGGGGCGATGCCCGGTCTCCGTGGACCGGTCCCCTGTCGCCGAGGCAGCAGGACGCCGGTCAATCTCTCGTCCTGGCATCGTTGCACAACGACAACTGTCCCGGCCAGTGCCCGCCCGCCGCGGCGCCGCGTCCGACCGCTGCCCCCGACACGATCCGCGCTGGTGGAAGGCGTGTTGGGGAATGCGCCGGTGCGGCGACATCCGCGGACCCGGCGGCGCCGCCAGGGCTCCGCGGAGGGTTGTGCGGGCGCCTGCGTCAGAAGATCCACTTCGCGTCCGGGCCCGACATCCGGACGGAACTCACCCTCACCGACGCCGAGGACACCGTCACAGTGCGGATGCCGCGCTGACCACGTCCTTCAGCAGGAGCCCGGCGAGCGTGGCGAAGGTCAGTCCGGCCGCGACGTTGACCGTGGTGGCCGCCTTGGGGCCGTGCAGCAACCCCTGTCCCAGCCGGCCCGCGCACAGGCCGATGGTGCTGTCCCAGACCAGACCCATCGCGAGGAAGATCAGGCCGAGGGTGAGCAGCTGAAGCCAGAGCGCGCCCCGGTCGGGGTTGGTGAAGCGCGGCAGGAAGGCGGCGAAGAAGAGCACCGTCTTCGGGTTGAGCAGATTGGTGACCACGGCCCGGCGCAGCACGTCGCGGTCGGGCGGCGCCGCCGTGGCGTGCGCGAGGGGCTTGCGGGCGGTGCGCAAGGTCTTCACGGCGAGCCGGCCCAGGTAGAGGCCACCGGCCAGCTCCAGCGCCGTCAGCGCCAGGGGAGTGGACTTCAGCAGGACGGCGAGGCCCAGCGCCGCCGCGGTCACGTGCACGACCATGCCCAGCGCCATCCCGGTGGCGGAGAGCAGGCCCGCCCGCGGTCCGCGCTCGACGGCGACCGCCACGATGTACGCGGCATCCGGGCCCGGGGCGACGGTGACGAGCGTTACGGCCACCAGATAGGCCGGCAGGAGTGTGAGGTCGAGCATGGTCTCCTCCAGGGTCTGCACGGACATCTCCGCGTAACGCGTAAAGGCCACTGATGACGTTACCGGGAAGAGTCCGTCCCTGCAACGCGAAGAAGCGGCTCAGTGCGTTACGGTGGAGGTATGGACTATGGAGACGGAACCATCACCGTGTCCGTGCTGACCCCGGACGTACTCGTCGATCTGGTCAACGGCTGGGGGGCCCGGCCCCGCGAGGAGGGCCGGCGGACCGACGAGCCGCTGCCCTCCCTGGACTCCCTCGGTGACCTCGCGCTGCCCGGTGCGGTCCGGGAGGCGCTGGACGCGGACGCCGTGGCCCGCGTGGCGGACGCGATCCATCCGGTCTTCGCCGCCGCCGACGCGCCGGGCTGCGCCGACCGGCTCACCCGGCTGCTCTCCGCCGCCGGAGCGCGTCCGGTGCTGGCGGCCGCGCCGCACGACACGTTCCGCGCCCTGTGGTCCGTGGCGACGGCCGACGACGCGCTGCTCGCCGCCGTCGCCGTCACGCTCCGCGCCTACCTCGCCGAGCACGGACGGGGGCGCATCGGGTTGTGCGCGGGCGGCCACTGCGCCGATGTGTACATCGACCAGTCGCCCGGCGGCCGACGCCGCTTCTGCTCGGTCACCTGCCAGAACCGGGCCCGGGTCGCCGCCTTCCGCAGCCGCCGGGCGGCCGCCGCCGGCTGACCGGACCCGTACCAGCCCGGCGCGCGGACCGCGCCGCGTCAGTCCGGCAGTGGCACGGTGATCTTCGCAGCCGCCGGGCGGCTGCCGCCGGCTGACCGGACCCGTACCAGCCCGGCGCGCGGACCGCGCCGCGTCAGTCCGGCAGTGGCACGGTGATCTTCGCAGCCGCCGGGCGGCCGCCGCCGGCTGACCGGACCTGTACCCGCCGGCGCGCGGACCGCGCCGGGTCAGCCCGGCAGTGGCACGGCGATCTCCTCCAGGCGGGCCAGGGAGTGGGCGCCGAGCAGCTGCCCCGCCGTCACCTCGAGCCCGTGGTCACGGGCGAGCTGGAGCCGGATCCGGCCGGCCATCAGGGAGTCCAGGCCGTAGTCGCTCAGCGGGCGCCGGCCGTCGAGGTCGCAGGCCGCCATGCCGAGAGCAGCCCCGGCGAGGTCCCGTAACGGGCGGGCGGTGCGCACCGGCCCGGACGCGGGCGGCTGCTGCGCCGTGCTCGCCGCCGCCTCCGTGTCGACGCGCGTGTCCGGCCGCGGGGGCGCGGTCGAGGCCTGCGCCCGCGCCGTCGGCACGGCGACGGCGGAGGGCCGGTGGCGCGGGCGGAGCCGGAAACGACGGGCGGCCCGCGTGGTCCGGGCCGGCGCCCGCAGACGACGCAGCCGGATGCCAGTGAAGGACGCGAGCACGTGCCCGTCCTCGGCGACCACGGTGACGTCGGCCTCCGCCGGCGCCGCGCCGTGGGCCTCCCGCAGCCGGCACACGCTCCAGAACTCCTCCGGCAGCTCCGCCGACAGCTGTACGCGGCCGAAGGCGCGCGGGACGAAAGCCAGCGCCTCGGCGGCGGGCGCCGCCGCGAGCAGCGGTTGCAGGGCCGCCTCCCACGCCGCGGGCGACGCGGACGTGGGACGCCGCATCCGGGCCACCGCCGCGCCCTCGCCCCGCCACAACTGCTGTACGGAGCGCAGCGACTCACCGAACACCAGGCCGTGCCGCTCGGTCACCTGGTAGAAGGTGTCGGCGCTGACGTACTGGTGGCAGCGGGCCAGGGCCTCGTCCAGGACGGCCGAGGCGTCGGCGTCCGCGGTGGCCTCGCTCTCGCGGACGAGGGCCGTGGCGCACAGCACCGGCCGGGAACGGCCCACCGCCGCCTCGACGACCGCGTGCCGCGTGCCGTCCGGGGTCGGCGGGCTGATGGTGGTGCACAGCGTGACGTCGCCGGAGGCCGGGATCTCGACCGGCTCGGTGCCCAGTTCGGCGTGGGCCAGGAAGAACGAGCCCTCGGGCGCCGCCTCGCGCGCGGCCGCCAGGACCGTCGCGAGGTACACGACGGGCGGCACCGGCGCCGTGCCGTGCAGGCTCACCGCGCGGTCCTCCGCGCGAAGACCCAGATCCCGCAGGCCGGCCCGGTGCACGCAGGGCGACGCGAGGTCGGGTGAGGGGTCGTGCTGGTACTGGGCCACGTCCCAGGAGTAGTGCGGCAGCGGCACGGAGACCGCGGGCTCGGGATGCACGCGCCGCCAGTCGATCCGGGCACCGGCCGCGAACAACTGGCCGAGTGAGCACAGGAGTTGGGCCTGACCGCCGTGGTCGCGGCGCAGTGAGGCGATCGCCGTGCTGTCGGTCCGGCTGAGAATCTCGTCCAGCGCGCCGGTGAGGACGGGGTGCGGGCTGATCTCGACGAAGACGCTGTCGCGCGTACGGGCCATGGCGGCGGCGGTGTCGGCGAACCGGACGGGGCTGCGCAGATTGTCCGCCCAGTACGCGGCGTCGAGGGCGGCGCCGCTCACCGCCTCGGCCGTCACGGTGGAGAGCAGCGGAACGGCGGGGGCCGACGGATCGAGGTCGGCCAGCGCGTCCAGGACATCGTCGTGCACCACGTCCATCAGCGGCGAGTGCGAGGCCACGTCGACCTTGACCGGCCGGCACAGCACGTCCCGGGCGGTCAGGTCCCGGGCCAGGCCGGCCAGGGCGTCCCGGTCCCCGGCGAGCACCGTGGCGCTGGGCGCGTTCTGCGCCGCGACACAGATCGACCCGCCATAGGGGGCCGTGGCGTCGGCCGCGGCCTGCGCGCCGAGTTCGACGGAGAGCATGCCGCCCAGACCCGCCGTGCGCTGCATCAGCCGGCTGCGGCGGCAGATGACGGCGGCGGCGTCCCGCAGGGTCAGCGCGCCCGACACGTAGGCCGCGGCGGTCTCGCCCATGCTGTGGCCCACGCACGCGTCGGGCACCACACCGAGCCCGGCCCAGGCGGCGGCGAGGGCGACCTCCACGGCCCACAGCAGAGGCTGCACGCGCTCGACCTCACGGGGCAGGACGTCCGCGTGCAGCTCCTCCACCACCGACCAGCCCACCTCGCGCGCGACGGCGGCGTCGCACTCCCACAGCCGCGCCCGGAAGGCCGGGCAGTGCCGGTGGAGCTGGCGCGCCATGCCCGGCCACTGCGATCCCTGGCCGGGGAAGACGAACACGGTCCGGGGCGGCTCGCCGTACCGCTCGGCCGCCGTGCCGCCGCGCGCGATGTCCTCACCCGCGGCCAGCGCGCGCAGGTGCCCGGCCATCTCCGCGGCGCTCTGCGCGACCGCCCACATCCGGTGGGGCAGGTGGTCGCGGCGGAGCGCGGCCGTCGCGCAGATCGCGGACAGGCCGGGCCCGTCGACGGCCGTCGTCTCGAGCAGCTGCGCGTGGGCGAGCGCCGCACGCCGCAGCGAGGAACGGGACTTGGCCGTCAGGACGAGCAGCTGCGGTGCGGACGCGTCGTCGGGGTCGCCGGGTCCGGGCCGCGGCGGCGACACGGGTTCGGGACGGTAGGAGCCGATGACCGCGTGCGCGTTGGTCCCCGACAGGCCGAAGGAGCTGACGCCGATGAGGGCGGTGTCCCCGGCCGGGCGCAGCCGTGTCGTCTCGCGGGCGAGCCGGACCGGGAGCTCGCCGTCCGCGAGGAGCGGGTGGAGGTCGGCGCTGTGCAGGGACGCGGGGATCTCGCCGTGCTGGGCGATGAGGACCGCCTTGATGAAGCCGGCGATGCCCGCGGCGGCCTCGGCGTGGCCGATATTGGTCTTCACCGAACCGGTCAGCAGCGGCCGCGCCGGGCGGGCGTCCGGGTCGCTCCCGGTGAACGCGGCGGCCAGCGCCCGGAGTTCGACGGAGTCGCCGACGGAGGTGCCGGTGCCGTGCGCCTCCACGTAGTCGAGCCGGCCGGGTGTGATCCCGGCGCTGCGGCAGGCGGTCTCGATCATGTCGACCTGCCCGTCCACGGAGGGCTGGAGCAGCAGTCCGCTGGCGCGGCCGTCGTTGGTGACGGCGGAGCCCCGGAGCACGGCCAGGACGTGATCGCCGTCGCGCTCCGCGTCGCGCAGGCGTTTGAGGATGACCACGCCCGCTCCGTCGCTGCGCACGAAGCCGTCGCCGTCGGTCGCCCCGAACCGGCAGCGCCCGCCGGGGGAGAGCATGCCGCCCTGTGAGTAGGCGATGGCGTCGTCGGGCGTGAGGACCAGGTTGACGCCGCCGGCGACGGCGAGTTCGCACTCCCCGGTGAGCAGGCTCTGGCGTGCGCTGTGCACCGCGACGAGCGACGACGAGCAGGCGGTGTCCAGGACGACGCTGGGGCCGCGCGCGTCCAGGAGGTAGGACAGGCGGCCGGAGGTGATGGCACGCAGCCGGCTGCCCACCACGTCGTGCACATCGCGCTGGTGCGCCGGGACGCCGCTCTCCCCGTACTCGGTGGTCGCCTGGCCGATGAAGACCCCGGCGTGCGTCCTGGCCAGGCTGGACGGGCGGATCCCCGCCGCTTCTAACGCCTCCCAGGTCAGGTGCAGCAGGAGCCGCTGCTGCGGATCCATCCGGAGCGCCTCGGCCGGTGAGATCCCGAAGAACGCGGCGTCGAATCCGAACGCGTCGTTGAGGAAGCCGCCTTGGGCGGAGACGGTCCGGCCCGGCACCCCGGTGTGCGAGGTGACGTAACGGTCGATGTCGAATCGTTCGCGTGGAACCGCGGTCACGGCGTCCACGCCGTCCAGCAGGTTGGCCCAGAAGGCGTCCACGTCGTCGGCGCCGGGAAAGCGACAGGCCATCCCCACGACTGCTACAGGTGCGGGGCCTTCGTCTACGGCGTGCTTCATGTCCAGGTCCGCCTTGGGGTAGAGGCTGTGCCCTGCTCGGTCGCCGGGCCACGAGGACGTGCTCAGAGGTACGCGGTACAAAAATATACTAGGAACTAAATTTGGCCTGGAGTCAATAGATGGCACGTTAACCGAGTCTGAAGCCCGTGCGAAGCCCGTTCGAAGGCCATGCGTGCGGACACGTGCGGGCAGGGCGCAGGCCCGTTCCGCCGACGTCTGACGCGCCGTGTGACAGGCGGCGCCGCGAACCGTCAGGAACGGTTAACCGTGTGCCAGGAGGCCAAACCGGCCGCACGCAAAAATGTCGCGTGGCCGCACCCCCGCAAGGGTGCGGCCACGCGACCTGGGCCGGGCGGTCAGGAGCTGGGCGGGACCCATCCCCGGCGGGCGTAGGACAGACAGCCGGAGAGGATGATGCGCACGATCTCCCGCAACTCCATGCGCAGCGGCGCGTGCGACTCCGGGGCCTGCGACCAGCGGTAGAGATGGCCCAGATAGGCATCGCGCAGCATGTTGCCCACGCGCGCGGGGTCGACGTCGGGGGCGATGTCCCCCCGGGCGCGGCCGGTCTCGATGATGTCGGCGAAGATCTCGGCGGTGTACGGCTCCTCGAAGATGGGGCGCCCCGACCTGACCCAGGCGGCGAGCATGGCCGGCACCACGTCCCGCTCCCGCTCGTTGAACTCCGCGAGGATCGACATGCAGCGCTCCAGGTACACGGTCACGTCGTCGTGCGGACCGCGCGGTGACTGCTCCATGGTCGACACCAGGTGCTGCCTGCGCTTGTCCGCCCAGGCGAGGACGATGTCCTCCTTGCGCTGGAAGTAGTTGAAGAAGGTGCCCCGGGCGACGTCCGCGCGCTCGGCGATCTGGTCGATCGTGGTGCGCTCGTACCCCTGCTCGGCGAACAGGCTGAGCGCGGACGCGTAGAGGCCCTCGCGAACCCGCTGCTTACTGCGCTCCCGTCGTCCCATGGGGACCGAGCCTGCGGCTGTCATAAGGGTTACGCCTCCCTGGGCCGTTGTACTCCTTGGACCATAGTACAACATTGAGCCCCGCCGCCTAGGTGGTGCGCTGCGCGACTTGAAGACAACTTGCCAGCAAGTGAAGGGGAGATGCGCGACTTCCGGTCGATCCGACCAGCACATCGCCCGCGCAAAAAATGTATTTAAGTTCAATCTTGACGAGAGTGCACCGTGCTGAACTGCACGAACGGTCAAGTCGCGGCGCTCGTACCGGAGTTATGTCCGAGATGACCGATTGGATGCCGCGGGACCGGGTTGAGTGATCATGAAGCACCGTCTATAAATGTACTCCAGTTCACGTTATTGAACTTTCTCAAGGAGCGTCCGCTCATGCGCGTGTCTCTTCGTACGGAACGTTCGGCCATCGGTCACGAGGACGCGTGGCACTGTGTGGCCGCCGCCGTAGGGCTGGCGGAGGCGGGCGCGAGTGTCGTGCTGCTGGTCGAGGGATGTACCGGCATCGGCAAGACCCTGCTGCTGGACGACGCCGTGCGGTGGGCCCGCCGGCGCGGGCTGTCCGCCGCGCACCGCGCCGACCTGGACGAGTACGCCTCCGCCGCCCGGGCGACACCGGCCGGGGACGCGCCGAGGCTCGTGGCCGTGGACAACGTGGAGACGCTCTCCCCCCGCGCCGAGCGGAACCTGTGGGCGGCGATCGGCCGCGCCGGTGGCGAGCCGGTGGTCTGGATGCTCGCGGTGCGGCCCGGGGGCACCGCGGAGCGCCTGTTCCGCCACTGCCCGACCATCGTGACCCGCACGATCCTGCGCCCCCTGACCCCGCCGCAGGCGACCGACCTGGCCGCGAAGCTGATGGGGTTCCACGCGATGCCCCCGCACGTCGCCGGGCTCGTCACCCGGGCCAACGGCGATCCGCAGCTGATCACCGCCCTGGCGCGGGGCCTGGAGGAGGAGACCGCCGCCCTCGGCGCGGCGGCGTCCGACACCCCGGCGGCCCAGGGGCAGTTGGCGCGCGTCCGGCAGGTCGTCGCAGGCCGGCTCGCCACCCTGGCCCCGGCCGCCCGCGAGGCCCTGTGCCGGCTCGCGGCCGAGGCGGAGCCGGGCCCGGACGGCTCCCGGTGGGTGCCCAGGTCCGCGGAGCTGGAGCCGTGCCTCGACGAGGCGACCACCGCCGGGATCCTGCTCGCCGGGCCCACCGGGGCCCTGGAGTTCACCAGCGAACTGCTGCGCGCGGAGCTGGCACGCCAGGCCCACGCGGCCTCGGCCGGTGCCGCGGACCCGCGGTGCGGCCCCCGGCCGGACACCCCCGCGGCGGGACAGGAGGCGGCGCGCCACATCGAGGAACTGTGGCGGGCCGGCGACGCCGAGGCGGCCCTGCGCGCCGGTCGTGACGCCGTGTCAGCGGGAACCGACGGGCCCCCGGCGGCCACCGACGGCTCCACCGCCGAAGGGTCTCCGGCCGTCGCCGCCGTCGCCGCCTCGGTCGCCGACAAGCTCGCGGCGACGGGACAGTTCGACGAGGCGTGGGAGACCCTCGCCCGCGCCCCGGCCGGGTCCGGCGCCGACGAGACCGCGTTCGTCCGCGCCCGCCTCCTGCTCAGGTCCGGACGGCCGGCGCAGGCCCACCGCGCGGCGCGCGCCGTCGCCGACGGCGACCAGGAGCACGGCCCGTCGCCCCACCGGCCCGCCGGACAGGCCCTGTCGGCGCTGATCGCCCTGCGCGGCGGCGACCTCGCCGCCGCCGCCGCCCACCTGGACCGCTGCTTCGCGGAGCTCGGCGGCGCGCAGGCCCACCCCGAACTCCCCCTGTACGCATGGGTCCGCGCCCAGCTGGTGGAGGCCCGGCACGGCCCCCGCTCCGCCGTCGCCCTGCTGAACCGGCCCGACGCGGCCCGGGACCTGTACTCCCGCCCCGCCCTGTACCTGGAGGAACCCGGTGCCGCGGCCTGGATCGTGCGGCAGGCCCAGGCCGTCGGCGTCCCCGCGCTCGCCCGGAACACCCTGAGCGCCACCGCCCGCCTCGCCGCCGCCAACGACCGGACACCGGCCGTCGTCGCCGTGCACCGGCACGCCTACGGACTCGTCCACGCCGACCCCGGCGCCCTGCGCTCCGCCGCCACCGGGCACGCCTGCGCGTGGGCGCGCGGCTCGGCGTGGGAGGACCTGGCCGTCGTCTCGCTGCGCGCCAGGTCCCTGAGCCGCGACGAGTGGATCCAGGCGCTGGAGAACGCCTTCGAGGCCTTCGGCGAGTGCGGCGCGGACCGGGACGCGGCGCGGGTGCGGCAGCGGCTGCGCACGGCCGGACGGCACACCGCGCCGGTGCGGGGCGGCCGGGGCGGCGGGACGGGGTGGGAGAACCTGAGCGAAGTGGAGCGCACCATCGCCCACCTGGCCGGCGCCGGACTGACCAACCGTCAGATAGCGCCGCGTGTCTACCTCTCCCCGCACACCGTCAACTACCACCTGCGCAAGATCTACCCGGTGCTCGGCGTCGGGTCCCGGGTCGAGCTCGGCAGCGCCCTGGAGAAGGTGCACGCATGACACCCGCCGCCCCGGCCCGCCGCCCCCGCGACCGACACACCTCCAGGAGCAGCACATGAACACACCGCCCTTACCGCGCAGCGTCGCGGTCGTCGGAGCCGGAGCCGCCGGTGTGCTGGCCTCCGCCCAACTGATCTCCGCCTCCGCCGCGTACGGGCTCGCCCTCGACCTGCACCTGATCGACCCCGCGCCGCTGACCGGAGCCGGGCCGGCCTACGGCACCCCCGACGACCGGCACCTGCTGAACGTGCCGGCCGGCCGGATGAGCGCGCTGCCCGACGACCCGGACCACTTCCTGCGCTGGCTCGCGCCGCGCCACCCGGCCGTCCGCGCGGGCGACTTCGTCCCGCGCCGCGCCTACGGGCGCTACCTGCACGACGTACTCACGCAGGCCGCGCGCGCCCACCCCGCCGCCCGCCTGCACCGCGTACGCGACCGCGTGATCCGGCTGCGCCACCAGCACGGCGCCACGGCCCTCGGACTCGCATCGGGCGACGACGTGCGCGTGGACGCCGTGGTGCTGGCCCTCGGCGGCGCCGCTCCGTCGGCCGACTGGGCCGGCCCGGCGCTGCGCGCGAGTCCGCGGTTCCTCGCCGACCCCTGGGCGCCCGGCGCCCTGGACACCGTCGGCGCGAGCGGTGACGTCCTCCTCGTGGGCACCGGCCTGACCATGGTGGACGTCGCGGTCACGCTCGGCTCGCCGCGGCGGGTGCTGCACGCCGTCTCCCGCCACGGCATCCTGCCCCAGGCCCACCTCGCGCACACCGCACCGCCGTTCGCACCGGGCCCGCTCGACGCGTCCTGCGGCCTCGACGCGGTGCGCCGCGCCGTACGGCGTCATCTCGCCGTCTGCCGCAGGGAACGCGGCGACTGGCGGCCGGGACTCGATGGACTGCGCCCGCTGACCGCCGCCCTGTGGCAGCAGCTGCCCGCCGCCGACCGGCTGCGTTTCCTCCGGGAGGACCTGCGCGTCTGGGAGGCCCACCGCCACCGTCTGGCGCCCGGCACCGCCGCGCGGCTGCACGACCTGCTCGCGCACGGCGGGCTGCGCGTGAGCGCGGGCGAGGTCGTGCGCGGTGCCCCGCGCGCCGGCGGGCTGCGGGTGCGGCTCGACGACGGGTGGCAGCTCGACGTGGCGGCCGTCGTCAACTGCACCGGCCCGCGCGCCGACTGGCGCCGCGCCGCGAACCCGCTCGTCGACGACCTCCTGCGGTCCGGCCGGGTCCGGCCCGGACCGGCCGGGCTGGGGCTCGACACCACGCCCGACGGCCTGCTGATCCCCGGCGCGGGACCGGCCGCGCCGCTGTGGACGCTCGGCGCCGCCCGGCGCGGGAACCTGCTGGAGACCACGGCCATGCCCGAGATCCGGGCCCAGGCCGCCCGGCTGGCCTCCTGCGTCCTGGCCCGGCTCGCACCCGCCCCCCTACGGCGGCCCCAGGACACGCTGCACACCTTCGCCTGACCCGTCACGCGCGGCCCGGACGAGCAACCCCGTCCGGGCCGCGCACGCGTGCGCCGCGCACGGCAAACCGCGAACGGCCGGGGCGGCTGTCGAAGTGCGCACCGCACTTCGACAGCCGCCCCGGCCTCTCGCGTTCACTCGCCGGCGAGCAGCCGGTGGGCCCGGTCCAGGATCGCCTCCGTCGTGATCCCGTTCCGCGCGAGCAGGTGCTCGTGCCCGCCGCTGCCCACCGCGAACGCGTCGGCCACCCCGACCCGCAGCACCGGCGCGCACGGACGCGCCCCCGACACCACCTCCGCGACGGCGGAACCGAGCCCGCCGCGCACCCAGTGCTCCTCGACCGTCACCAGGCCCGCGGTGGTCCGCGCCGCGGCCAGCAACGCCTCCTCGTCCAGCGGCTTGATCGTGTGCATGTTGAGGACCCGCGCCGAGACACCCTCCGCGGCCAGCCGGTCCGCCGCCTCCAGCGCACGCAGGACGGGGTACGGTCCGGTCGCCACCAGCGTGACATCGGTGCCGCGCCGCAGCGTCTGCGCCCGGCCCGGCACCGCCGGCTCTACACCCGGCGGCAGCGCGGGGGTCGCGCCGCGGCCCAGCCGCAGATAGACCGGGCCGGGAAGGGCGTCCGCCGCCCGGACCATCGTCCGTGTCTGCTCGGCGTCGGCCGGCACGAGGATCGTCATGTTCGGGAGCAGGCGCATCACGGCCAGGTCTTCCAGGCTGTGGTGCGTGGCGCCCAGGTGCCCGGCGGCGAGCCCGCTGTGCGTCGCCGCGATCCGCACCGGCAGAGCGGTGCGGGCCACGTCCAGCTTGACGGACTCCAGGGCCCGGGTCGTGGCGAACGTCGCCATGGTGTTGACGAAGGGGCGCCGGCCCGTCGCGGCCAGACCGGCCGCGACACCCATCAGGTTCTGCTCGGCTATGCCGACATTGACGTAGCGCGGTGCCAGCTCCGCCCAGTCGACCGGGTTGAACAGCCCGGTGTCGCTGTCGAGGCAGACCACGCGCGGGTCCGCCCGCATCAGGCCGAGGAGTTCGTCGCGGTACACCTCGCGGTTGGGCCGGGGCGGCTCGGGCGCCACCGGCTCGGGCCGCGCCGGCGGCGCCGGGGCCTGCGCCACGGTGCGCGCGGGCATCGTCTCGGTCAGGCTCATGCCTGGGCTCCCTTCGGGTGGGCGGCGGCCGCGAGCGCGCGGTGGGCCCGCTGCCGCTGCCGGTCGTTGAGCTTCGCGTAGTGGCTGTGGGCCTTCCCCGCCACCTGGGCCATGCCCTGGCCCTTGACGGTGCGGGCGATCACGACCCGCGGTCGGCCGGAGCCGGGCGGCGCGGGACGCAGCGCCTCGGCCAGCGCGGCACAGTCATGACCGTCGACCTCGCGGACGTCCCAGCCGAAGGCCGCCCAGCGCTCCGCCAGCGGTTCCAGGGCCGCGTTGGCCTCCGTGGAGCCGGTGATCTGCAAGGAGTTGCGGTCGATCACGGCGACCAGCCGGTCGAGGCCGTGCGTGCCGGCCGCCATGGCGGCCTCCCACACCGACCCCTCCTGAAGCTCACCGTCGCCCATCACGACGTAGCAGCGGCGGTCGGAGCCGTCGAGCTGGAAGCCGAGCGCGTGGCCCACGCCCACGGGCAGCCCGTGGCCGAGGGCGCCCGTCGGCCACTCCACGCCCGGGATGCCCAGGTGCGGATGGGCCGTCAGCGGCGCGTCCGGCTCGGCGTAGCGGTCGATGTGGTCCTGCGGGAGGAATCCGTGCTCGGCGAGGGCCGCGTACAGGCCGATCGCTCCGTGCCCCTTGCTGAGGATGAGCACGTCGCGGTCGTCCGCGTCGCAGTGCCGCGGGTCGATCCGCAGCACCGACGAGTACAGCGTCACGAGGATCTCGGTCAGGGACAGGGAACCGCCGAGGTGGCCGCCCTCGGGATTGGCGCACATGTCCACGACACGGCGCCGTACCCGCGTCGTCCGCTCGGTCACAGGTGTCTCGTTCATAGCGGGGCCGGCCCCGCGGGGCCGTCGCTCCTCTCCATGGTCGCGTCCGGCGCGGTCCGCAGTGTCCGGTCGGCGCCCAGTGTCTCCAGCGCCCGACGCAGCACACCGATGCCGCGCAAGTAGTCCTCGATGAGGATGTGTTCGTTGTCCGCGTGGTCGAGAGCGCTGTCACCGGGGCCGTAGGTCGCCATGGGGACGTCCCAGACCTCGGCGAGCGTGTTCATGTCGGAGGTGCCGGCCTTGACCTTCCAGGCGGGCCGGTGGTGCCGGGAGGTGATCGCCGCGGTCAGGGCCCGTACCACCGGGTCGGAGCGGGTGGTGCGGCAGGCGGCGACCGAGTTGATCACGTCGAGCCGGCCCTTGGGGATCTTCGCGGCGAGCCGGTCCACCAGCCGCTCCACGTCGTACAACGGCGGTGTGCGGACGCTGAACTCCGCCTCGGCCACCGTCATGTCACCGCGGATCGACACCAGGGTGGGCCCGGGTGTCGCGAAGCTCTGGTTGCCGCTGTCGGGGCCGAGGACGTCGAGCAGCGTCCGCCAGGCCAGGCAGGCCAGTTCGGTCGCCTTGGGCGTGGGGTTGGAGGGGTGGGTCGGTTCGCAGCGCACGCGGTAGGACAGATCCGTCTTGCCCTTGTAGCCGACGACGATGGTGTCCCATCCGCTGGGCTCTCCCACGATGAGCGCGTCGGGGCGCGGGTAGTGCGCGCGCACGTGCATCGCGCCGCGCGACGAGGGAGTCTCCTCCTCCACGGCGCCGATCACGGTGAGCGTGCCCGGGAAACCGCCCGCGGCCGCGCCGGCGGCCGCACACATCATGGCGGCGAGCGGCCCCTTGGCGTCGACCGAGCCCCGCCCGTAGAGCCGGTCGCCCTCGACACGGACGGGGATGTGCCCGGGCACGGTGTCCATGTGGCCGAGGAGCATCACGTGCGGGCCGGTGCCGCGGCCCAGGGTGCCGACGGCGTTCCCGGCCTCGTCGAGCCGGGCGGTGAACCCGAGTTCGCGCATCAGCGCCACGATGCGGGCGCCGACCGCGGCCTCCTGGCCCGAGGGGGAGTCCACCTCCAGCATGTCGCGCAGCACACCGACGGCAAAGGGCTGCGAGGAGACCTTGGGGTCATGGATCTGCTGGATCGTCATCCCGCCAGCTCCCTGCGTACGCCGGCGGCGCCGGCTGACTGGGCGATCGTCACCCGGGTGCCCGCGCCGTCGAGGGCCGCGCCCACCGGCCGCTCGGCGCGCCCGTCGGCGATGACGACCCGCTCGCAGCCCTGGCGCAGCGCCTCGCGGGCCGCGATCAGCTTCAGCCCCATGCCGCCGCCGCGGTACGCGGGCGGCCCCTCGGGCGGCACCGCGCAGACGTCGAGCGCGGAGGCGGGGTCGTCGGCGTCGGCCAGCACCCCCGGCGCGCCGGTCAGCAGGACCAGCGCGTCCGCCCTGAGCGCTCCGGCGACGGCGGCCGCCGCCCGGTCGGCGTCGGTGTTCACCGGCCGCCCGTCCTCGGCCATCGCCGGCGGCGAGACGACCGGGAGCCACCCCGAGTGCAGCAGGTCCTCCAGCAGATCCGTGTTCACGTCGGTGATCCGTCCGGTGTGGTTGTCCCGCACGATGGTGGCGCGGCCGTCGACGACGGCGCGCAGCGCCGATTTGCGCCGGGCGCGCAGCAGGGAGCCGTCCATGCCGGTCAGGCCGACGGCCTGCACCCCGTGCCGCTGGAGGTGGCGCAGCAGGCGCGGCTTCGTCGAACCCGCGAGGGCCAGCTGCACGACCTCCAGCATCGCGCTGTCGGTGTGCCGCGTGCTGATGCCGTCCGGCGCGACGAGCCGGCGGGACTCCACGCCGAGGCGGGACGCCAGCTGCTCGATGTCGGCGGAGCCGCCGTGCGCCAGCACCAGGTGCCGGCCCGGGGCGGACAGCCGCGCCAGGTCCGCGCAGACGGCCTCCGCGTTCACGGCGGCGTTGCCGCCGCACTTGACCACGATGGTTTCGCTCATGGGGGCGGTCCCCTCCTCAGTTCGGGTGCAGTCCGGTGAAGGCGAGGCCGCTGTCCTCACCGAGGCCGTAGCGAATGTTCATGCACTGCACGGCGTTGCCCGCGCCGCCCTTGACCAGGTTGTCGAGCGCGCTCACCGCGACGGCGTGCGTGCCGTCCCGGGACAGCGCGAAGCCCACGTCGCAGTAGTTGGACCCGGACAGGATCTTCGGCTCGGGCAGCCGGTGGTCGCCCCGCTTGCGCGCCACGACCCGCACGAACGGTTCCGCCGCGTACGCCTTGGTGTAGGCGCGGCGCAGTTCGACCTCGTCGACCTCCTTGTGCAGCGTCAGCCGGCACACCACCTGCACGCCGCGCACGGCCTCCACGCCGGTGGCGCTCATGCGCACCGGCACCCCGGTCGCCTGGGCGATCTCCGCCTCGTGGCGGTGCTCGGTCGGCGCGAACAGCCGCATCGCACCGCTGCGTTCGGCGTGCAGGTTGGACGGCCCGGCGGTGACGCCCGAGCCGCTGGACCCGGTGCGGGCGTCGACCAGCACCTCCCCGGTGACCAGACCGGCCTCGACCGCGGGCACGGCCGCGAGGATGCCGGCCGTCGCCATGCACCCGGGCACGGAGATCCGGTCCGCCCCGCGCAGGGCCTCCCGGTGGTACTCGGGAAGGCCCGTCACGAACGACGCCAGCAGGTCGGCGGCCTCGTGGTCCACGCCGTAGTACCTGCGGTACGCGGCGGGGGAGCGGAGCCGGAAGTCACCGGAGAGGTCGATGACGGTGGCCGCCCTGCGCAGGTGCTCCCGCATCCCGGCCATGGTGCGGGTGTGCGGCAGCGCCAGGAACAGCACGTCCAGGGCGGGCGCGCCGTCCAGCGCGTCGTGCGGCACGAACGTCAGGTCCGTGCGGCCCCGCAGATTGGGATGGGCGCTGTCCAGCCGCTTGCCGGCCAGGGAGTCGGAGGTCGCGAGGACCACCCGCGCGTCCGGGTGGCCGAGCAGGATGCGCAGCAGTTCGCCGCCGATGTAGCCGGATGCCCCGGCCACGGCCACGTTCAGCATGGCAGGTTCGCCTCCACATGGTCGATGATCAGGTCGGCCAGGGACAGGTCGGTGCCGTGTGCCTGCTGGAACCCCGAGAACTCGACCCCGTGGTTCACCTCCAGCACGCACAGCTCGCCGTCCTTGTTCTCCAGGACATCGACCCCGGCGAGCTGCGCGCCCGTGCTGCGCGCGGCGCGTACCGCCAGCTTCGCCAGGTCGTCCGAGAGGGGGCAGCGGTGACTGACAGCGCCCCGGGCCACGTTGGTGCGCCAGTCCTGCCCGCTGCGGTAGATGGCGCCGACCGCCTCGTCGCCGATGACGACGACACGGATGTCCCGCTCGGGTTTGTGCACGTACTCCTGTACGTACACGATGTGCGCGTCGGTGCCGGGCAGGGCGGCGACGTAGTCGAGCACCGTGCGGGCCGTGGCCGGATCGGGCAGATAGCTCACCAGCCGTCCCCAGGAGCCGACCAGCGGCTTGATGACGGCCGGGTAGCCGAGCTCCTCCAGCGCGTCGAGCGCCGCGTCGGGGGTCAGGGCGAGTGCCGTGCGCGGCGTCGGGATGCCCGCGTCGCGCAGGGCGACCGACGTGCGGTACTTGTCCCCGCAGACGTCGATGGCATGCGCGGAGTTGAGGACCCGCGCGCCCGCGGCCTCCAGCACCCGCGCGCCGTGGACGGCGCGCGCGAGGCCGATCTCGCGGTTGAGGACGAGCGGTGCCACGGGCGCGGCGTCGTGCAGGGTCCGCCACAGGGTGCGCGAGTCGAGGAACTCGTAGGGAAGGCGGCGGCGGTCCAGCGCCTCCAGGATGCGCTTCTCGTCCATGCGCACCCTGGAGGCGAGCACCGCGCACACCGGTGCGGTGGGCGGCTGCGGGCGGCTGGTCACTCGCCCCAGTCCTCTTCCACCTCGGGCGCGAGGCCGACCTGGACGGGGCTGACGGTGAGCACTTCGAGTTCCACGGCGCAACCGCCGCACTCGAGGATCTCATTCACCTTCGGCTCACCGGTCACCGGCAGATCCGTCTCGCATTCGGGGCAGGCCAACATGGGTGTCTCCTTCACAGGTGAGAAGAGTGGGAGTGCGACCGCCGAAGCGGTTCTCCCTGTACTGCCGTACGACTTCAAGTACAGCGCGCCGCAAGGCGGTTGGGTATCGATGAAGGAACGAACCGCGGGTACGTTTCCAGCGGAATTCCGGATGCTGACGTAATCACGATGACGACGTCACCGCGATGCTGTGTCAGCGCTGTTTTCCGGGGAACGCGGAGGCGCTTTCGCCGTCCCGAAAAAATGCGGGTGCGGGTGTGCTGGTGGGGCACCGCCTTTTCAAAAGCCGCAGCAGCGGCCCGAGAAGCACGTACTTGAGCAGACGGTAGAACATGCCTGGTCGCCTTCCCCCATACAACGCTCCGGACGCGTCAGGCGC
>NZ_JBEXOS010000082.1:0-29950 GCF_040611655.1 Streptomyces sp. NPDC006552 | reverse complement strand
TCGATGATGACCTTCTCGGCCTTGCGCTTGATCATCCCGAGCATGGGGATCTTCACGTCGACGGTGAGCGAGTAGGTGACCTCGGTGCCCGTCCCGGCCGGCCGCAGCTCGTACGACCCGTCGAGCGAGCGCAGCATCTGCGACTTGACGAGGGTCCAGGACACCTCGTTCGCACCGGTCCAGGTGTACTTCAGGGTCTGGTCGTCCTTGATCGCGCCGGCGTCCATGACGAGCCGGACCTGCTCGGCGCGGCCCGCCGCGTCCGTCCCGAGGACCTCGGCCTCCTTCACCTCGCCCGTCCAGTCCGGGTAGCGGGCGAAGTCGGCGATCACTCCCATGACGTCGGCCGGTGCCGCCTCGATCGTGATGCTCGAGCTGGTGTGTTCCGCCATCGCGGTGGCTCCTCCAGATGCGGTCCGGCGTGCGGGCGTGTGTCTCGCGTGCAGGCTACCGCGCGTGAGCGGCCCCGCCGTCACCACTCCAGGGCCCAGGGCCGGCCCGCGCTCGCGAAGTGGCCGACATTGACGCACTCCGTGGCACCGATCCGCATACGCCGGGTGAGCGGCTGGTGGACGTGGCCGAAGAGGCTGTAGCGGGGCCGGGTGCGGCGGATCGCCTCCAGGACGGCGCGGCTGCCGCGCTCGAAGCGGCGGGCCACCGTGTCGTAGACCAGCTCGGGCACCTCGGGCGGGATGTGCGTGCACAGCACGTCGACCTCGCCGACGGCCTCGATCTTGGCGGCGTACTCCTCGTCGTCGATCTCGTACGGGGTGCGCATCGGGGTGCGCAGGCCGCCGCCGACGAAGCCGAAGACCCAGCCGCCGATCTCGGCCCGCTGCCCGTCGAGCACGGTGGTCCCGGGGCCCGCGTACTCACTCCACAGGTGCGGCATGTCGACATTGCCGTAGGTGGCGTACGTAGGAGTGGGGAAGGCCGCGAACAGCTGCGCGTACTGCTTGCGCACCGCTTTCTCGATGGCGGGGCGGCGGTCGACGCCCGCCCAGAGCCGGGCGCCGAGCGCGCGCGCCTCGTCGAAGCGGCGGGCCGTACGCAGCTCGACGAGCCGGTCGGCGTTCTCGGTTCCGAACAAGTCGGGGAAAATGCCGCGCGAGTGATCGGCGTAGTCCAGGAAGAGGACCAGGTCACCGAGGCAGACGAGGGCATCGGCGCCGTCGCCGGCCCGTGCGAGGTCGGTGGAGTTTCCGTGCACATCGCTGATCACATGTACGCGCATGCGATCACCCTAGGTCGACGGTTCTACGGTCGGTAGAGGGGGCCGGACCTGCGGTTACTTCTCAGTCGTGAAACGCGTGGACTACTGTGCGCAGTGCACCGCCGTGACGTGTGACGCAGCGAACATCTGGTCTGGACCCCCTACCGAAAAAGCCATACCGGTGGGTAACGTCCGGGCAGTCCAGTCGTGCTCAGTTCAATCACCGCCTCGGCAGCACCGTGTCCGTCGACCGGGTCCTGAGCACCTGCCCGATCTTGGACCGCACCGACGCAGCACACAGAGTCGTGGCGCCGGCGCCTTATGAGGAGCAGCAGTCTTGCGCGAGTTCAGCCTTCCGGCTTTGTACGAGGTCCCCGCGGACGGCAATCTGACCGACATCGTCCGCAGAAACGCCGCGCAGCATCCGGACGTCGCCGTCCTCGGCCGCAAGGTGGACGGCGTCTGGACGGACGTCACCTCGGTCCAGTTCCTCGCCGAGGTGCGGGCCGCCGCCAAAGGCCTCGTGGCCGCGGGCGTGGGCCCCGGCGACCGCGTCGCCCTCATGTCCCGTACGCGCTACGAGTGGACCCTGCTCGACTTCGCGATCTGGAGCGCCGGCGCGATCACCGTCCCGGTCTACGAGACCAGCTCGGCCGAGCAGATCCAGTGGATCCTCGGCGACTCCGGCGCCGTCGCGATCGTCGTCGAGTCGGCCGGGCACGCCGCGGCCGTCGCCGCGGTCCGGGACGGGCTGCCCGAGCTGCGCCACGTCTGGCAGCTCGACGCGGGCGGCGTCGAGGAGCTGAACCGCACCGGCGCCGAGGTCTCGGACGCGACGGTGGAGGAGCGCAGCGGCACGGCCAAGGCCGACGACCCGGCGACGATCGTCTACACCTCCGGCACCACGGGCCGCCCCAAGGGCTGTGTGCTGACGCACCGCAGCTTCTTCGCGGAGTGCGGCAACGTGGTGGAGCGGCTGAAGCCCCTGTTCCGCACGGGCGAGTGCTCGGTGCTCCTCTTCCTGCCCGTCGCGCACGTCTTCGGCCGCCTGGTCGAGGTGGCCTCGCTGATGGCGCCGATCAAGCTGGGCCACGCCCCGGACATCAAGCACCTCACCGACGAACTCGCCGCGTTCCGGCCGACGTTGATCCTCGGCGTGCCGCGCGTCTTCGAGAAGGTCTACAACTCCGCGCGGGCCAAGGCGCAGGCCGAGGGCAAGGGCAGGATCTTCGACAAGGCGGCGGACACGGCGATCGAGTACAGCCGCGCGCTCGACACCGCCAAGGGCCCCTCGCTGGCCCTCAAGCTCAAGTACAAGACGTTCGACAAGCTGGTCTACAGCAAGCTGCGCGCGGTGCTGGGCGGGCGCGGCGAGTACGCGATCTCGGGCGGGGCGCCGCTGGGCGAGCGGCTCGGGCACTTCTTCCGCGGCATCGGCTTCACGGTCCTGGAGGGCTACGGCCTGACCGAGTCCTGCGCCGCCACCGCCTTCAACCCGTGGGACCGGCAGAAGATCGGCACGGTCGGGCAGCCGCTGCCGGGCTCCGTGGTCCGCATCGCCGACGACGGCGAGGTCCTGCTCCACGGCGAGCACCTGTTCACCGGCTACTGGAACAACGAGGGCGCCACGGACGAGGCGCTGGCCGACGGCTGGTTCCACACGGGTGACATCGGCACGCTCGACGAGGACGGGTACCTGCGGATCACCGGCCGCAAGAAGGAGATCATCGTGACGGCGGGCGGCAAGAACGTCGCCCCGGCCGTCATCGAGGACCGCATCCGGGCGCACGCGCTCGTCGCGGAGTGCATGGTGGTCGGGGACGGGCGGCCGTTCGTCGGCGCCCTCGTCACCATCGACGAGGAGTTCCTCGGCAAGTGGGCCACGGACCACGACAAGCCCGCGGACGCGACGGTGGCGTCCCTGCTGGGCGACGCGGATCTGCTGGCCGCGGTGCAGACGGCCGTGGACGACGGCAACGCGGCGGTGTCCAAGGCGGAGTCGGTCCGCAAGTTCCGCATCCTGGGCGCCCAGTTCACGGAGGAGTCCGGTCATCTGACGCCCTCGCTCAAGCTCAAGCGGAACGTTGTGGCGAAGGATTACGCGGACGAGATCGAGGCGATCTACCGGGGCTGAGTCGCGCCAGCGCCGTAGGGGTTCGTCGCCGCTCGCGGGTGCGGCTCTCGTCGTGGCTGGTCGCGCAGTTCCCCGCGCCCCTGAGATGCGCACTCCGTGCGCCATCTCATGGAGCTGCGGCGAAGCCGCATGCTCCAGGGGCGCGGGGAACTGCGCGACCCGCCCCCACCGGCCCGCGGTCGCGAGACAGGCGCGCCCCGCACCCCGGTGGGCGCTACAACAACCCCCGCAAGCGCTCCGCAAGGAGATCCCACCGCCACCGCTCCTCGACCCACGCCCGCCCCCGCTCCCCCATACGCCGCCGCAACTCCGGGTCCCCCAACAACGCCACGATCCGGTCGGCCGCCTCCTCGGGGACACCCCCGCGCACGACCCACCCGGTCTCCCCGTCGAGGACCGCGTCCGGCGCCCCACCGGAGTCGCCGGCCACCACGGGCAGCCCTGTCGCGGACGCCTCCAGGTAGACGATCCCGAGCCCCTCCACATCCAGCCCCCCGCGCCGCGTCCGGCACGGCATGGCGAACACGTCACCGGCCCCGTAATGCGCGGGCAGCTCCGCCCACGGCACCGCCCCCGTGAAGCGCACGGAGTCCGCGACCCCGCTCTCCCCGGCCAGCGCCCGCAGTTCCCTCTCGTAGGGGCCGCCGCCGACGATGAGCAGCACCGCGTCCGGCACGGCGGCCAGGATCCGCGGCATCGCGAGGATCAGCGTGTCCTGCCCCTTGCGCGGCACGAGCCGCGAGACGCAGACCACGACCGGGCGGTCCGTCAGCCCGAGCCGGGCCCGCACCTCGTCCCCGCCGGACCCGGGGTGGAACGTCTTCTCGTCGACCCCGGGCGGCAGTTGGACCATCCGCCCGGCCGCCGCGGGCGTGAGCGCCCCCGCGATCCGCCGGCGCGTGTACTCGCCGAGGTAGGTGATCGTGTCCGTCGACTCGCCGATCCGCCGCAACAGACTGCGCGAGCCCGGCAGCTGGGCCCAGCCGGCCTCGTGCCCGTGGGTCGTCGCGATCAGCCGCCGCGCCCCCGCCCGGCGCAGCGCCGGCGCCATCAGGCCGAGCGGCGCGGCCGCCCCGAACCACACCGACGTACAGCCGTGCTCCCGCAGCAGACCCACCGCGCGCCGGGTCACGCGCGGCGTCGGCAGCAGCATCGTCGTCCGGTCGCGTACGACGGTGAACGGCTGCTCCGCGTCGAAGGCCGCGGTCGCCTCGGCGCCTTCCCGGCCCCGCTTCCACGTGGACGCGTAGACCACGAGCCGCTCGGGGTCCAGGCGCAGCGCCATGTTGTGCAGGAAGGCCTGGATGCCGCCGGGGCGGGGCGGGAAGTCGTTGGTCACGACCAGCGTCTTGTTCGTCTTGTCCATCGCCGCCGACAGTACCGAACGCGCCCGCGGGAAACCGCCACGCCGCCTCGGTCCATGGCCACCACACGGTTCCGCCCGGCATGATGGTTCGAATGAAGACGCGAAATCCCGCAGCACTCCTTGCCGTCTGGGCGCTGACCAGGACGCTGCTGTTGCTGTGCGTCTTCAAGGTGGTCGTCGTCCCCGGCCCGGACGTCACGAGCGACGTCTCCGTGATCTACCAGGGCTGGTTCGAGGTCCTGCGTACCGGAACGTTTCCGCTGGACGACGTCACCTGGCAGTACCCGCCGGCCGCGGCGGTCGCGATCCTCTCCCCCGCGGTGCTCCCCTTCCTGTCGTACCCCTCGGCGTTCTTCCTGCTGGCGTTCCTGGCGGACGCGGCCGTCTTCCTGATGCTGCTGTACGCCGACCGCCGGGGCATGGCGCGGCGGGGCGTCTGGGTCTGGGTGGCGGGCCTGCCGCTGCTCGGGCAGACGGTGTACGCCCGCTACGACGTGATGGTCACCGCCGTCGCGGTCGCCGCGCTGCTGGCGGCGGCCCGGCACCCGAAGGCGGCGGGGGTGGTGGCGGCGGTCGGCGCGCTGCTCAAGGTGTGGCCCGCGCTGCTGCTCGTCGGGGTCCGGCGCGGCCGCGCGACCCGGGAGGCGTGGGGCGTCGCCGCGATGACGGCGGGCGGGCTCGCGCTCACCTTCGTGGTCGCGATGCCGGGCGCGTTCGCCTTCCTGACCTTCCAGCGGGACCGCGGTACGGAGGTGGAGTCGCTGGGCGCGCTGGTCTTCCATGTGGCGCGGCGGTTCGGCTGGTCGGGCACGGTGCAGCTGAACTACGGCTCGGTCGAGTTCCTCGGCCCGTCCGTGCACCTGGTCAGCGTCCTCGCGCAGGGGCTGACGGTGCTCGCCTTCGGCTGGCTGGTGCTGTGGCGGCTGCGGGCGCGGGCCTGGGGGGCGGGGACGCCGGCCGACGCGGCGCTGACGGCGGTGCTGCTGTTCACCACGACGAGCCGGGTGATCAGTCCGCAGTACATGCTCTGGCTCGTCGGTCTCGCGGCCGTGTGCCTGTTGTTCCATGACAGCCGGATGACGCTGCCGGTGTGGCTGGTGCTCGGGGCGACGTTCGTGACGTTCCTGGAGTTCCCGCTGTGGTTCTCCCATGTGGTCGCCAGCGACACCCTCGGGCTCACGCTGCTGCTGGTCCGCAACGGGCTTCTGGTCGCCGCGACGCTCAGCGCCTGCCGGCGGCTGTGGCGGGCGACGGTGGCCGGGCCCCGCGCGAGCACCCCTGTTCCGGCCCCACCGCACGCGGCGCGTTCCGATCTCAGCGAAGCGGCCCCTTCCGGGCGGTGACGCCCGCTCACCGGCGCGGTCACCCGGCGTACCGCTCAGCCCAGTTCGCCGCGCACGTACGCCCGCCACTTCGCCGTGAAGTCGTCCTCGTCGAGTCCGAGGACGCTGCGCAGCGCCTCGTCCACCGCCCCGGCCCGCCGCCGGTGCCCCCCGACCGCCGCGTAGAAGCCGTTGAGCTTCGCCTCGCCCCACCGGTCCGCGATCATCCGGCAGGCCAGCCAGCCGCTCTCGTACGCCCGCGCGAGCCTGCCCGCGTCGCCGCTGAACCCGAAGTCCGCGTCCTCGGGCAGTGACCCCGGCGGCGTGCCCTGCTGTACGGCCCGCCGCAACTCGGGGGCGGCCTCGGCCGGGGTCCGGCCCGTCCTGCGGTACCCCGTCCAGTCCGCGTACCCCTCCGACAGCCACAGCGGCGTCGCGGGCGTCGTCACGGCGCGGGTGGCCACGTGCGCGGTCTCGTGGGTGAGGACGACCTGCTTGCCGAAGGCGCCGAGCACCCCGTACGCCTCGGGGTTGACGATGACCCGGTCCGCGGGCGCCGTGCGCGCTCCGCCCGCCTCCCCCGTCGTGACGGCCGCGATCCCGCGGTAGTTCGCGGCCGGGGAGCCCAGCAGGTCGCCCATCCCGTCCAGGGACCCGGGGACCATGACGACGACGCGGCGCGCCCACTTCTTCCCCCAGGCGTCCGTCACCGCGGGCACCGCCTCGTCGGCGATGGCGGCGTACGACTTCAGCACCGACCGCTGCTGGTCCACGCCGAGCACGAGGCTGTGCGCGCCCTTCACGGCGGTGACCCGGCCCTGTTCCCACAGCTGCTGCCCGGACTTCGCGGCCGGCTCGTCGTCCACCACCCGCCAGCGCCCGTCCTTGCGCAGCAGCGTCAGGGTCCGCTCCGCGACGACCGGCTCCTTGTCGTACCCGTCGACGCGGTACCGCAGCTCGGCCGCCGCGTGGACCCGGGTGCCGGAGCCGTCGAGCCGGGTCAGCCGGTACGCCCAGGAGTCCAGCGGCACCGCGGCGAGATCGAGCAGCAGGTAGGGGTCGGCGCCCCCGGTCGCCCGGTAGGCCGCGCCGTCCTGGTCGAGCACGGCCCGCGCCCGCTTGTCCAGGACGTCCTGCACGGCGGCCGAACGCGCGTCCCCGCGCAGGCCGTCCGCCCCGCAGCCGCAGGCCCCGGCCACCAGGGCGCCGGCGACCACGAGCCACCCCGCCCTGTCCACCGCACGCCCTCGACCAGCCACCTTCCCGATCGTACGGTGTCCCCGGCGGGCGGGCTCAGACCCGGGTCACGGAGGAGACCGGCATCATGCCGACCGGGTCGTAGCGGACCGGGGCGCCGGGGTACGGCGCGTGGATGACCTGACCGTTGCCGGCGTAGATGGCGATGTGGTGGGCGTCGGACCCGTAGGCGACGAGGTCGCCGGGGCGCGCCTGGGAGAGCGGCACCTGCCGGCCCGCGTACCGCTGCGCCTGCGAGGTGCGCGGCAGACCGACCCCGGCCCGCCCGTACGACCACTGCATCAGCCCCGAACAGTCGAACCCGGAGGGCCCGTTGGCACCCCAGACGTACGGCTTGCCGAGCGCCGACTGCGCGGCGGCCAGGGCGGCGGCCGCGCGGGCCGAGGACGCGGGGCCGGCGCCGGCCAGGTCGGGGCGGGCGTCGCCGCGGGAGGCCCGTTCGTAGGCGGCGCGGTCGCCGTCCGGCAGCGAGTTGAGCAGCCGGCGCGCCGTCGACAGCTTCGCCTCGACCGTCCGCTTGTGCTGCGCGACGGCCTTGCGGCTCTTGTCCAGCGCGGCCAGTTTGCGCTGCGCCTCGGCGCGCTCCTGCGCCAGCTCCCGCTGCGCGGTCTGCAGTTCGCTCAGCTCGCCGGCCTGCCGCGCGCTGATCCGGTCGAGGGTGCCGGCCCGGTCGAGGTAGGCGGCCGGGTCGGAGGAGAACATCAGGGCGAGCGAGGGGTCCAGGCCGCCGGAGCGGTACTGCGCGCCGGCCACCATGCCGAGCGCCCGGCGCATCCGGTTGATCCGCTCCTGGCCCCGGGCCACCTGGTCCTGGGAGGCGGCGAGGTCGGCGCGGAGCCGGTCGGCCCGCTCGTCGGCCTTGTTGAACGCCTCGGTGGCGGACTCCGCCTGCTCGTACAGCCGGTCCACGGCCGCCTTGGTGTCGGCCGGCCTGTCCTGCGGGGCGGCGCCCGCGGGGGCCGCGCCGAGGGCTGCCGCGGCCGAAGCGGCGGCGGCCACGGTCAGGACGGTGGCACGGGTGTTCCGGTCGAGATCCGAGAGACCGGAGTGCGCGGTGCGGCGATGGGACCCCACAGGCAGCCGTTTCCCTTCCGCTGGCGAAGCGCTGCACGAGCGCTGACGGTCCCCGTGATCGGGGAATGCGCGCCGACAGTAGCCGCGCGACTACCGCCTGGCCAACGACCGTTCGGGGGCGCACACCACGACGCCCCGCCTCTGACGCAGGTCATGGGCGGGGCGTGGGGTCAGCGAGCGGAACCGGAATTCGCCCGAACGGGCTCGTTTTCCGCGCCGCTCGGGCGGGGCCGTGAGGTCAGATGCGGACGCCGAACTGGAACGAGCCGATCGTGCTCATCGACTCGTAGCGGACGACGGCGCCGGGGTGCGGGGCGTGCAGCACCTGGCCGTTGCCGGCGTAGAGGCCCACGTGCGCGAGGCTGTTGAAGAAGACGAGGTCACCGGGCTTGAGCTGGCTCATGCCGATCTTGGTGCCGTCGTTCTGCTGGGTGTACGTGGTCCGGGTCAGGGAGACACCGGCCTGCGCGTACGCCCACTGCGTGAGGCCAGAGCAGTCGTAGGAGTTGGGGCCCGTGCCACCGGAGACGTAGGCCTTGCCGAGCTGGGTGGCGGCCGCGCTCAGGGCGGCGCCGCCGCGCTGGGAGGCGGGCACCTCGCTGCCGAGGTCGACGCGGCCGGCGGAGCCTCGGCTCGCGCGGGTCTCGGCGTCGGCCATCTTCTGGCGCTCGGCGGCGGTCAGGGTGTTGAGCAGCTTCTGCGCGGAGCCGAGCTTGCTCTGGACTTCCTTCTTCTTCTTGCCCAGTTCGGTGCGGGTGTCGGCGAGGTCCTTGAGCTTCTCGGAGGCCTCGGCGCGCTCCTGCGCCAGCGTGCGCTGCTTGTCCTGGACCTTCTTGAGCGACTGCAGCTGCTGGGCGCTGAGCGAGTCGATCGTGGACGCCTTGTCCAGGTAGTCGTCCGGGTCGGCGGAGAGGAAGAGCTGGACGGAGGGGTCGATGCCGCCGGAGCGGTACTGCTGGCTGGCGAGCGAACCGAGGCCCGTGCGCAGTTCGTTCAGGTCCTCCTGGCCGCGCGCGACCTTGTCCTGGAGGTCGCCGATCTCCTGCTCGAGCTTCTGCTGCTTCTCCTTGGCCCCGTTGTAGAGGTCGGTGGCTTTCTCCGCCTCTTCGTAGAGCTTGTCGACCTTGGCCTTGACCTCGCTCTTGTCGGGCTTCGGCGCGGCGTTGGCGGCCTGCGCGGAGAGCGCCACGGCAGCGGCTGCGGTCGCGGTGAGCACGGTCACACGGGTGCGGCTCGGCTGCTTGGGTCGACGGTGGGACGCCACGAAGGCGAGCTCCTTCTTCCTCCAGCCGCCCACGCAATCCCCCGGTGGGCGGTGCCCCTCCACCGTCACTCACCTCATGTGAGTGATCACCCGAGCGGAGGTTCGAGGCCTGACCCTAGTGATGTTCTTGTGATCAGTTCAAATCCTGACGAGAAAAATCTCGGTCGACAACAGGTTTCTTTACGCACAACACACGGGCAGTGATGGTCGTTTGACCCTACGTCGCGTAAACGTTCCGCCAATTCGGGCATACGGAACGGACTTTGCAGATGTGGCGTAAGCGACGGGTGGGGCTCAACCGTGCGAGAGCCGCTTCAGCAGCATGACGGACGCGACCGGACGCGCCCCCGCCTTCGCGATGCCGTCGGCGACCTCGCGGTCCGTCGACACGACGATCACCGGACGGCCCGGCGGCTCGGCGCGCACCAGCTGGCGAATCAATTCATCAGCGGTGACACCGGCCTTGGAGAACAGCACCCGCACCCCGCGCGGCGGCGCGAGCAGCACCGGCGCGGCCAGCTCGGCGCCGTCGAAGACACAGGTCACCTCGGCGCCGGTCTGGGCGGCGAGTTGCGAGAGCGAGCCGAGCAGCCGCAGCCGCTGCTTCTCCAGCGGCATCGTCGGATAGCCGGTCTTCGTCACGTTGTAGCCGTCGACCACGAGGTGGGCCTGCGGCAGCGCGAGCAACTGGTCGAGGATCGCGGGATCGTGTTCGTGCAGGGCGCGCGCCGCGATGTCCTTGGGCGTCATCCGGCCCGGCTCCACGGCGTCCACGGAGTCGGCGGGGCGGGTGGAGACCGGCGGCAGCGCCAGCTCCCTGCGCAGCCCCTGGGCGGCGTCCAGCACGGTGTCGAGCAGCAGCCGTACCCGCATGTCCTCGACGCTGCGCCCCTCGCGGGCCGCCCGGCGCGACGCCTCCAGGGTCGCCTCCGCCTCGCCGAGCCGCGCCTTGAGCCGGCGGGTCTCGCTCTCCGCGGCCGACACCTGGGCCTGCCCCTCGGCCCGGGCCGCGTCGGCCTCGGCCCGCGCCTTGCGCACGGCGGCCTCGCCGCGCTTGACGTCGCTGAGGGCGGCCCGCAGCTTGCGGTGCACGGCGTCGGTCTCGCGCCGGGCGGCGTCCAGCTCGGCGCGCAGCCGTTCCGTCTCGCTCTTGGTGTGGGCCTGGGCCTCGGCGAGCCGGTCGCGCAGGGACTGCAGTTCGGCCCGGGTCTCCTCGTCGGCCCGCTCGGCGTCGGCCCGCTGGGCCTCCTCGCCCGCGGCGGAGACCAGCTCGACCCAGCCCGCGGGCCGCAGCACGTACGCGGCCGCGGCCACGTCCAGCGGGTCGGCGGCGGGCGGCGGCGCGGCGGCGTCGAGCGCCGCGGCCAGCTCGGGCTGGCCCTCGCGGAACCGCTCCGCGATCCGCTGGCGGAACAGCGGCTCGCTCTCGACGGCCGCGGCCATCGCGTTCCCGGCGAACTTCACCCGGCGGGTCGGGGTGAACCGCGCGTACTGTCGCAGCTGAGCGGGGAGTTCACCGACGGTCAGACCGCCGAAGCCGTCCGAGACGATCTGTACGACCCGCCGCCGTACGCCTTCGGGCAACGGCCGGTCGAGCACCTCGGCGGCGGCGGCCTCTTCGGCGTTCCCGGCCTCACCGCCCGCGCTCTCCACCATCCGTCACCCCAAAGTCCTGAGGGGCCGCTCCTCAGGAGTCGGCGCCCGGCCTGTCGACGAGTTCCACCTGGTCCACCGCGTTGCACCAGCGGCAGCGCACCGACTCGATGGTCTCACTGACCACGGTCCGCTCCTCGACCTGCGGCTCACCGGCCAGGTCGAGGTGGACGTACTCGACGACCTTCGACGAACGGGTCACGTCGAACCGCGTGAGGTTGCCGCAGAGCGTGCAGCGCCAGCGGGTGGTGGCGGTCGGCAGGGGAACCGTCATCGGACTGTCGCCTCTTCCTTCGCGCACGGCCGTCGGCGCGTGCGCTCTCCGTGGTGCGTGGTGCGTGCTGTATTGCCTGTAACCCTACGGCCTGCCGTACGCCGCCCGCTCCCCGCCTTGCGTCATGCTCTTTCCCATGATCGGCAACGGACGCCACGCGATCGGCAGAGTCACCGCATTCCTCCGAGGACATCCGGCCCCGGTCACGTACGCGATCATCGCCCTCTGCTGCGTGGCCTTCGTCCTCTCCCCCTCCTCGGGCCTCAATCCGTCGTACGGCACCGGCGACCGCCTCCTCACCGCGCAGAGCACCTACTTCGAGCGCTGGGGCGTCCTGCCCGCCGAACTCTTCACCGGATCCCCCCGCGCCGCCCTCACGCCGGCCACGGCCCTGTTCGTGCACGGCAGCTGGATCCACCTGCTCGGCAACATGCTCTTCCTGTACGTCTTCGGGGCGATGGTCGAAGAACGGATGGGACACCTGGCCTACGCGCTCTTCTACCTCATCAGCGGCTACCTGGCGCTCCTCGGCTACGCGATCGCCCACGCCGGCTCGGAACAGACCCTGGTCGGCGCCTCGGGGGCGATCTCGGCGGTACTCGGGGCGTTCCTCTATCTGTTCCCCGACGCCCGGGTGACGAGCGTCTTCCCCTTCCTGCTCTTCCTGCCGCTGCGGTTCCCGGCCTGGGTGGTGCTGCCCTTCTGGGTGGCGTTGCAGTGGGCGGCGGCGGGCCAGGACAGCCAGGGGCCCGGGGTCGCCTACCTCGCCCACCTGGTCGGCTTCTCGGTCGGCTTCCTGTGGGCGTGGGTGCGGTACAGGTCCCGGGCTAAGGTGAGGGCAGCCCCAGCCACGGCCACCGAGGGAGACAGCCAGCCGTGATCACCGCGATCGTGCTCATCAAGACCAGCGTGGACCGGATCCCCGAGATCGCGGAGTCGATCGCGGCGCTCGACAGCGTCAGCGAGGTCTTCTCCGTCACCGGTACGTATGACTTGATCGCCATGGTCCGGGTGGCCCGGCATGACGATCTGGCGGATGTCATTCCCGGCCGGATCAGCAAGATCCAGGGGGTCGAGGGGACCGACACGCATGTTGCTTTCCGCACGTACTCCCAGCACGACCTGGAGGCCGCTTTTTCGATCGGCCTCGACGGCTAGCCCCGGCTCGGGCGACTACGAAAGCCGCGGTGGGGGGGGGGGCCGCTACGCGCCGAGGCGGCCCCCGGCGGGGGGGGGGCGGCCCCCCGGCGCGGTTCACGCCGAGTGGACCTCCAGGGCGGCGCGCACGGCGGACTCCAGCGCTCCCTCGATCCACGCCGGTTTCACGGAGGTGTGGTCGCCCGCGAAGTGCAGCGGCCCCTCGGCGGCGGGGATGGAGGCGAGCAACTCCGTGTGCTGGCCGGGCAGCAGCACGGACGCCTCGCCGTAGGCGTACGGGTCGCGCATCCAGCTCTGGGTGCGGCCGGCGCCGGTGTAGAAGACCTCGATCCGCTGGCCGTAGACCTCCTGCAGCCCGCACAGGGCGTGCGGGTAGCGGGCCTCGTCGTCGAGGGAGTCCCAGCGAAGGGCGTCGTCCGCCCAGCTGTAGGAGGCCAGGACCACCCCGCCGGCGCTGCCCGGAACCGGGTGGGACGGCTGGTACATGAACCGGTTGGCGTTGTCCGACACCGAGCCGCCGCCGATGACGTCGGCCGCGGCGGGCTGGTCCCGGGTGACGGCGCGGTGGGCGGCGTAGTGAGTGCGCTGTCCGGGGGTGATGTGGCCGGGCGGGACGGACGGGTGGGCGCCGAGCAGTTTGCCGTCGTCCGGGGTCCGTCCGGCGCGGTAGGCGTCGTACAGCCCGGGGTCGATGCGGTGCAGCTCCCGCTTCCAGTCGGCTTCGTCGAACTCCCACCAGCGGCGGCTGAACTCCAGCAGTACCTTGGTCGCGCTGTCGTAGTGCAGTTCGGTGACCGCCCGGCGCTTGGTGTACGACATCGGCGGGCTGACCCGCACGTGCCGCAGGCCGGAGAAGGGTACGGTCACCACGGCCGCGTCCGCCGTGAACTGCTCACGCACGACCGGGCTGCCCCGCCCCTCGGAGACGGTGTCCACCCGCACGTGGGGGCCCGGGGCGCGCACCTGCCGGGTGTCGCTGCCGGCCCGGTCGGGGTCGTAGTACTCGATCCGGGTCACCCGCCGGTCGAACCGCACGGTGTCACGGACCTTGGCCAGCAGGGCGTCCGGCAGGACGGCGGTGCCGCCCTCGAGCTCCCAGAAGGCAGTGTCGGGGCTGATCAGGGAGGACCCGATGAAGCTGTGCACGAAGGACAGGGGCAGCCGTGAGGTGAGGTTCTCCACCGTGCCGATCAGGTCGACCGTCCGCTCGTCCAGGCCGGCGTGCTCGGTCAGGAAGCGGAACATCGACCAGTCGCCGAAGCGCTGGATCACCCTGGCCCAGCCCTGGATGCGTTCGGGCAGCGGTTTGTCGGTGCGCTTGCCGTCAGGTCCCAGCGTGCTGAACTCGTCGCGCACCGGGTCGAGGACCGAGCGCAGGATGGCCGCGGCCGGGGTGTCCCAGCGGGCGCGCGGGACGCCGAAGGAGCGGTTGATGCGCCGGGGGGCGCGAGCGTAGTCGGCGCGGCGCATGCGGACGCCGTTGACGTGGATCCAGGTGTGCGCGGCCGGCCGTCCCTGGCCGTCGACATCGACGTAGTAGAACGGGCGCTTCTTCAGCGCCAGTTGTCCGATCAGATCCATCACCAGCGGGTGGCTGTCGGGCAGCCGCATCGCGCCGGCCTCGGCGTACTGGCGGGGGTCGGCGAAGGGCTGCGCCGCCTTCTCGTGGCCTCCGCGGCGGAACGTCTTGATGCGCCCGCCCGCCCGGTTGCCGTTGGCCTCCAGGACGGTCACGTGGTGCCCGGCGCGCCGCAGCAGCCACGCCGTGACGAGGCCGGCGGGGCCCGCCCCGATGACGAGGACCTTTTTGGCCCCGGCCCGGGTGCGGGGCAGGCCGTCCTTCAGCACGCGCCGATAGCCGGGGACGAGGGGCCTGCCGTCGGCGTCGACGACGAGCAGGGCCCGGGCGACGGCGAGGCAGCGGTCGAAGTCCGCGCCGCGCGCCGCGGACGGTGCCGCCGCCGGGGCGGGGTTGCGCGGGGGCGACTGCGCGGGCAGGGCTGCCGCCCTGCCCGTGCTGCCCGCGCCGAGGAGGCCGGCCACGGCGGTGGTGCCCGCGGCTGTCGTGAGCGTACGTCTGGTCAGGCCGCCGTGATCGGCGTCAGCCTGGTGATGCTCGGTCATGCCGCAACTTCTACGGGCCCGGTGGTCCGGTTCGCTCGGCATTGCGCCGAATTGCCACGGACGAGGGGAAGACCCCGTTCAAACCGGTGCGGACCGGGTGCGCGGAGGCACGCGGGGGCGGGCGTCTGCCCCCGGTTACGGCGAAGGGGTGAATCGCGCCCCGTGCCGCCCGGCGCACAAGGGTGGGTCAGGACACTGCCCCCTACAGGCCTGCGCGCGGAGGGGGAACACAGTGGAACAGCGGACCGAGGCGGGTGCCCGAGCGCGGTACTGGTTCGACACGACCCTGGCGCGCGGCACCTCGGCCCTGGTGGGCTGGCTGGTGCTGGTCTGCCTGGCCGTCGTCGTCCCCGCGAGCGCGGCGCTGGTGTGGACGAGCGGGCACGCCCCCGCCACCCTCTCCGGGAAGGTGGCGGCCATCTGGCGCCTGACCGGGGAGACGATGCGGCTGGGCGGCACCACCGGCAGTCCGGCCCGGGTGGCCCTCTCGGTGCTGCTGGCCCTGGTCGCCCTGGTCTACGTCTCGACCCTCGTCGGTCTCATCACGACCGGGCTCACTGAGCGGCTCATCGCCCTGCGACGCGGCCGCTCCAAGTTACTGGAGCGCGGCCACGTGGTGGTGCTGGGCTGGTCGGAGCAGGTCTTCACGGTGGTGGGCGAACTGGTCGCGGCGGGCGCCAACCAGCGGCGGTCGGCCGTGGCGATCCTGGCCGACCGGGACAAGACGGCCATGGAGGAGTCCCTGCAGAGCAAGGTCGGCCCGACCGGCCGGACCCGGCTGATCTGCCGCAGCGGTCCGTCGGCCGACCCGGCCGTACTGGCGCTGACCAGTCCGGCCACCGCCGACTCGGTGATCGTGCTACCGCCCGACGCGTCCCGCAGCGACGCGGACGTCGTGAAGGCACTGCTGGCCCTGCGGGCGACAGGGCGCGGGGACGACGTCGCCGTCCCCGTCGTGGCGGCGGTCCGCGACAGCGGCTACCTGCTCGCGGCCCGCCTGGCCGCCGGGTCGCGGGGCGTCGTCCTGGAGAGCGACACCGTCACCGCCCGGCTCATCGCGCAGGCGGCGCGCCGCCCGGGACTGTCCCTGGTCCACCGCGACCTGCTCGACTTCGCCGGGGACGAGTTCTACCCGGCAGCCCACCCCTCCCTGGCCGGCCGGGAGTTCGGCGAGGCGCTGCTCTCCTACGGCAACGCCAGCGCGGTCGGGCTGATCCGCGGCGGGGTGCCCTGGCTGAACCCGCCCGCGCGGACGGTGCTCGAACCCGATGACCATCTCCTCGTCATCGCCGCCGATGACGACACCGCCGAGCTCGCCCACTGCGCGCCGCTGGTCGACGAGCGGTCCATGGCGGGCCCCCGGCCGCCGGACACCCGGCCGGAGCGGCTACTGGTGCTGGGCTGGAACCGCCGCGCGCCCCTCGTGCTGCGGGAGTGGGGCCGCAACGCACCCGCGGGTTCAGTGGCCGACGTGGTGGCGGACGAGGACGAGGCCACAGTGCGAGCCGCCTGCGACGGCGGCGACTGGACCTGTGTGGCCCTCAGGGGCGACACCACCCGCCCGGAGACCCTGGCCGGCCTGGACCTCGGCTCCTACGACAGCGTCATCGTGCTCGGCCAGGAGCCGCGGGCCGGCGAGCCCCCCGAGGAGCCGGACACCCGCACGCTCGTGACCCTGCTCGTCCTGCGCCACCTCGAACACGGCCGGGAACTGCCGGTGGTCACCGAGCTCACCGACGACGGCAACCGGCCACTCGCCCCGCTCGGCCCCGGAGCCGACGTGATCATCAGCGGCAAGCTGATCGGGCTGCTCATGGCACAGATTTCCCAGAACCACCACCTGGCGGCCGTCTTCGACGAACTGTTCTCGGCCGGCGGCACACAGCTCCACCTGCGGTCGGCCGCCGACTACGTCGTGACCGGCCACGAGACATCCTTCGCCACGGTCGTGGTGGCGGCACGCGACCGGGGCGAGTGCGCCATCGGCTACCGCAGCCGCGCCGAGGCCCACCAGGCCCCCGGCTACGGACTGCGCCTCAATCCGCCCAAGGCGTACCGCCGGCGCTGGTCCGAGGGCGACGAGGTGGTCGTGGTGGCCGGCGAGGGCCGCCGAGGCGCCCTCAGGAGCGGCGGACTCCCGCTTCCACGCCGTACTCCCCGAGGATGATCACGTCGAAGCGGCACCCGCGAAGACGCGTATCGCGCGCAGGGTGTCACCGGGGCGGTGGTGGCTGCCAGACGCGGACAGGGACGTGGCGCCGGGCGGACGGCCCGGGACGTGGTGCTGGTCGCTGCGCTCCTGTCTCCATCGTTTGATCGGGGACACAAGGGTGGCATCGGTCTGGAGGCCAATCTCACAGGCGGCCGCCCCGGCACGGCGCCCGGTCCGGCAGCAACCCCTTGATGAGCTTCTTCGAGTTGGCCACCGATCGGGTGATGGGCCGTGAAGCGCAACGAGCGAGGCCCCCGGGCTGTTGATCGAGATGTCTGACGTCTCAATCTCGTTGCTCGGGGGCCTCGTTGGTCATCCATCCCGCCGCACTCGACCTGCCGCACACACCCGTGGAGTGGGGCACGATGCTGATCGTCACCCGTGAGGGCGACCGACGCTGTAAGCTCCGGCCGTCCCAGCGCGCGATGGTGGCACTGGTGTACCTGCGTGAACACATCACTCTGGCGAAGATCGCCACCGGCTCCGGGATCAGCGAGTCCACCGCCCACGCCTGCACCAGCGCGGTTGTCGACCTGCTCGCCGCACGTGCACCGGGCCCGCTGAAGACACTGCGCGAGAACGAGCCCGACTTCGTCCTGCTCGACGCCACCCTCGCCGAGTGCGACCGGGTCGGCGACGACCGGGCCGATTACTCCCACAAACACCGGCGCCACGGCGTGAACGAGCAGGTCGTCACCGATCCCGGTGGCCGGCTGCTGTGGCTCTCACCCGCCCTGCCGGGGCGCACTCACGACCTGCCCGCCGCACGCACCCACCGGATCATCCGCATCTGCGGGCGCCAGGGCGTTCCGATCGTGGCTGCTGATCCGGCGGTCAGCAGTTGCGGACCGGGTTGGTCTCGCTGTAGATGGCGGTGTCCTTCATGAAGCCCAGCTGGCCGTTGTCCGCGACGGTCATCAGCCAGCGCGTGGGGTGCGGGCCACCGACCCAGGCCTGGCCGTCGAGCTTGCAGTAGAACCAACTCGGGTTGGAGTACATCCGGCCCACGATCGTGTTCGGGTCCGGGTAGGCGTGGTTGTTGCCGATGATGCCGTACACCGCCGCGCCCGACACGTTGTTGCAGTACCACCTGATGCCGTCACTGTCCGGTGAGCAGTTGGTCGCCGCCTGGGCGGACGGCGCCGTCGCGGCACCGATACCCAGGCTCAGCGCCGCAGCCGCCAGAATCGCTCCCACTGTCTTGCGTATACGCATGCGTCTCCCCCGCACTCGCTCAGGAGACGGCACACCGTTCATGGTGTGCCGTCAGGTCGCCAGGAAAGACGCCGCGGCCGCGCGGAAGGTTCCGCCCCCGCTCCCGAGCCCGGCCGCTCCAGCGGGTGCCGACCCGCTGCAGCCCGTCCCGCTGCCGCTGGACGCCGTACGCCTCACCCTGGAAGCGGATCGGCCCTGGCAGCCGCCGAGCCTTCAGGCGTCGAGCAACGGTCTGGGTTCCGGCAACACGCAGGCTGAGGCACTGCTGCGTGCCCTGTACGAGGTTGTCGAGCGCTCAGCACTGCTCCATCGCGTTGGGGGCTTGACCGATTTCGCTCATTTCTCTCCTCCGACCTGCGGGGTTGACCTCAACCTCAGTTGATGCGGTGGGCTGTTCGTCGTCCCCGTCGTGATCACGGAAGGCGAACACCCATGGCGAGCAGCATCGAACGAGAGGCCGCGCAGGCCCGACCGCGATCGGGCCCGGTCGTTCGATCGGCCCGGTGGACGCTTCCGGTCGTGCTGGTCGGTGTCGTTCTCGTGGCAATGTCGATCTCGGGTACCGCGGTGTCGCTGCCGAGCATAGGACGTGAGCTCGATGCCTCGGGGTCACTGCTCAACTGGGTCGTCGCCGGTTACAACCTGGCCTTCGCAGCCATGACTCTCATCGCCGGTTCGACCGCCGACCGGATCGGGCGGCGCCGGGTCTTTCTGGTGTCGGCGCTCGTCTTCGCGGTGGGCTTCCTCGCCTGCGCGGTGAGCCCTACGATCCTCGTCACCGATGTTGCCCGCATCGTCTCCGGCATCGGCGGCGCCGGGATCATGGCGGCCGGCGGCGCCATCCTGGCCGCGACCTATGACGGTGCGGCCCGCAATCGCGCCTTCGCGCTGATGGGGACCATGGCCGGAGTCGGCATCGCCGTGGGGCCGACCCTGTCGGGGCTCCTCGTCAGCGCGACCGGATGGCGGGGAGGCTTCGCCGTCTTCACCGGCCTCGCCCTGCTGGTAGCCGCGGGCGCAACCAGGACACAGGAATCGCGGTCGATCACCACGGCACGAACCGACCGGGCCGGCAGCGTCCTGTTCGTCGCCGCGCTGACCTTGCTGATGTTCGCGCTCCTGGAGGCGCCCGCGCTCGGCTGGACGCATCCGGTCAGCCTGTCGACAGGTGGGGCGGGCCTGGTCCTCCTGACCGTGTTCGGCTTCTCCCAGCGGCGCAGCGCCGCTCCGGTGCTGGCGCCCGCTCTGGTCGCCGACCGCCGCTTCCTCGGCTGGGCTCTGGCGTCCCTGACCACGTCCATCGGCTTCCTGGGTGTCCTGGTCTTCCTGCCCACCTATTTGCAGGCGGCCGCGGATCTCTCACCCGCGGCCGCCGGAGTGACGATGCTGCTGCTGACCGGTCCCGTCCTGGTGATGCCCATGGCCGCCGTGGCCCTGGTCGACAAGGGCGCCCCGGCCCGCCTGCTGATCGTCGTCGCCCTGCTGCTGGTGGTCGCCGGGAACCTGTGGCTGGTCACGCTCGGCGCGCGGGACGCGGTCGTGACCGTCGCGGCGCCGCTGGTGCTGATCGGTGCCGGTATGGGGGTCTCCTTCGGTCTCACCGACGGTCAGGCCATGGCGCTGGTCGACGCGGACGACGTCGGGATGGCGGCGGGTTTCCTCAACACCCTGAGGGGAGCGGCCGAAGCCTTGGTCATCGCCGCCTACAGCGCCTCGCTCACCGGCCTGCTGTCGGCCAGGCTCGATGACGCGGCCCGCGCCGCCGAGGTCGGAGCCGGACGCATCAGCGACACAGCGCCCGCCGTCGAGCTCGATGCGTTCACCTGGTCCTGGCGGCTTACCCAGCTCGGCGTGGGCCTGGTCTGCCTCATCCTGTCAGCGGCCACGGTCGTCCTGATCCACGGCCGTGGGCCCCTCCCCCGCCGCGCCCCGGGTCCAACACAGGGCGGGTGAGATGACGTCATGCGTACAAGTCCGGAGGACCCGCTGACGATCGGCGAGGTGATCCGCCGGACCGGCGTATCCGCCTCCGCCCTGCACTTCTACGAACGCAAGGGCCTGATCCTCAGCGATCGCGACGGCCGCAACCAACGCGTCTTCCCACGCCACATGCTCCGCAGGATCTCACTGATCATCGTGGCCAAGCGCCTCAACATCCCCCTGGCGGACGTGGCCGAAGTCTTCGCCGACCTGCCCACCGATCACGCGCCCACCCACCGGGACTGGCAGCGTGTCTCCCGGGGCTGGAAGAAGCAACTGCAGGAACGCCGACGTGTCATCGAGGCCCTTGAGCACGAGCTCACCGGCTGCATCGGCTGCGGCTGCCTGTCCATGAAGGCCTGCCTGCTCCTCAACCCCGACGACACCCTGCACGAACGCGGCCCCGGCCCCGTCCGCCTCACATCACCCGGATCCCGCCGCCCGTAACCCCGACCACCATCAGCACCACCGACGATGCCGCCGAGTGCGACCGCCCCCGGCACGCGTTGCGGGCAGGGGGCCGGGCTGGGGTCCACCGAGCGCAGGGCCGGCCATGACCTCCGGGAGGCGTCCGCCGCCGCTGTGATCTCGGCGTCGGCTTCGTCGCCTACTCCCCCGCTCGCCCGCGGCTTCCTCGGCGGCGTGGCGAACACGGCCGGCACCGCGGTCGAAACGGTGTGTGTCCGGTCGAGAGCCGCCCTGGGCGCGGTCCGCAAGTCCCCTGCGAGGTGCCGGAAACGCTCGGCCTCATCCTTGAGAGCGCTGTTCGGGCCCCCGCAGGTTGCGGGCAATGCCCGACACGACCTGGACCAGCAGGAGACCGGATCCGAATACGCCGTATCGGGTCCGCTCAATAGCCGGCCTCCCGGTCGCGATGCGGTGCGGCATCCTGCGGTCGGCGTAACCGCTGGTCGTCCTCACGCACCGGGTGTGATGCTTCGGCATCGTTGCGGTTCCTGGAGCGGTCCAGCGTGGTACGGGCGCGGTCGGCTGCTGCGGTGAACGTGCCTTCGAGGCAGCGCAGTCGCATGTCGATCGCGTGTCTGGGCGCGGCTGCCGGCTCGTGGTCGTCGTGCTCGATTTCGGCGGCGGGGTGCGCGAGTAGCTGCTCGGGCATCGCCGCCTGTTGGTGGGCGAGGACGGCGCGCTTGTACTGGAGCGGGATACGGGGGATCTCCCACTCCCCCATGCCCTGGCCTTGGGCAGGTGCGCGGGTGGCTCGCCGCGGCTCCGGCTCCACGGCCGCCGCCCACCCCGGCCTGGACAGCCAGGGCGACCTCACCGGCGACAACCACCCGGGCCTGTGGGCCCCGTCGGGCTCGGCGAGCCTCGTGGTGATCACCGGCAGGGCCGACGACGGCATGGGGACGGTCTTCGCTGCGGGCTGACGGCAGCCTTCCGAGGCTGCTGTGTCGCCTCGCCCCTACGGCCTCCGGCGGAACTGCCCCGTACACCTTCACCGTCGCCGGGCTGCCCGCGGGTCTCGCCCTCAACGCACCATCGGCGCCTTCGGAAAGAACCCCACCACGTGGGGCGTTCGCAACACGACGCCGACCGTCACGGACACCGCCGGAAGAAAGAAGGCCTCGGTCACGGTGGCCTTCACCGTGTGGTCCTGACCCCGGGGGCCGCACGGGCCCGACCACCACGACCGGCCGGGCCCGGCCGTCCATCCGCACCCGAAAGCCCGGCGGACCGGTTCCGGACGCGGTCCAGATCGGTGAGGTCGGCCCGCCACCACGTCCCGGCACAGGCCACAGCGGCGCGCGCCCCGCGCGGGGCGTCGTTCCAGGAGTGCACGGGCAGTGCCGCGTCGCCCGCCTTGAACCGCGCCTCCTCCTCGACCCAGCGGGTCAGCCCGTCGACGAAGCGGGCCTCGGCCTCCACCGGGCCGGTCAGCCCGTCGACGGCCGGTGACCGGCGGTTGGGGGGCGTCGCGTCGCCCGGTGGGCGGCCGGCTGCGGGGAAGCGACGGCGCAGCAGTTCGAAGCGGGGCGGGACACGATCTTCTGGCTCTACGTCGACGCCGACCGGGCCGCTCCCCACGGCGGCCGCCACCAGCCCGTCCGCGTGGCTCATGCTGACCCCCAGTCCGGGGTGCGCGGGCAGGAAGGGGCGGCCGTGACCGTCGCGGTCGCAGTCGGGGCAGTGCTGGCGCAGGGCGGACCGGTGCGGCGGTCCGCCGGTGAGCCGGGTGACGCACCACCGCAGCAGCAGGCGCGCCGCCAGGACGTCGTCGCGCCTCGCCGGCACCCGCACCAGATCCAGCCTGCGCCGCTCCCAGCCGGCGAGCGTGCGCTCGTCCGCGCCCGGGCCGGCCAGGACCTCGGCGGTGCGGGCGACGACGACGAGTGCGGGGCCCCCGGCCTGTTCCGCCGTGGGTCCGGCCGCTGCCCCCGTGCTCACGCCCGGTGGGTTCCGGAGGCGCTCAGGAACCGTTCCTGGATGCGGTCGAGCGTGCGGAAGTCGTCGATGGTCGACGTCTGCAGGTCGATGGTCTCGCCGCTGATGGATTCGAGCAGGTCGATGAAGTCCAGGAAGTCCATGGAGTCGATCAACCTCGCCTCGATCAGGTCCTCGTCGGGGGCGAGTACCCCGTCGAGTCCGGGGTTCTTCTCGTGGATCCACTCGATGACGGATTCCATGGCTCTGGGCGGTCCTTACTCTGCGGTACGGGTGGTCGGGTACTGCGGGGCGCCGGGCGGGACGTCACGGAGCGCGGCGAGCGCGGCCTCGGCGGAGCCGTGCGCGAGGATCATGGCGTGGGCCCAGCGCTCGACGCCGAAGGCGACGCACGCGCTGTAGGCACTGCCGTGCTGGCCGGCGCTGATGCGCAGCCGTTCGCCGAAGAAGTTCCGGTGCCGGTTCACGGAGGCGATGGCGGTGCCGTCGCAGATGCTGTACTCGTGCTTGACCGGGTCCAGCGCCATGAGCCGGGCCCGTGAACCCTGCCGGTCGTAGAACGGGTCGTCGGCCGCCGCCCGGGTGAGTTCGAGACCGAGGCGCCGAGCCAGCGCCGTGATGAACTGCGCACCCCGGTCGAGGTGTTCGACGCAGCCGTCCTTCGTACCGAGGTACACCACCTCCCGCATGTGGAAGCCGTGCAGCCGGCGCAGTCCGTCGTAGTGGGACTCGTTACGAAAGCAGCGCCCGGTGGCGGACAACAGCATCCCGCTGTCACCGATGTCCTGCCCCTCCAGGGACAGCAACAGGCCGTAGCAGGTGGCCGAGGGCAGCACATGCCCGGTCGTCCGTAGCGGGGCGTCCGTCGGCGGCTCCCCGCCGGCCAGTGCGTCCAGAGCCTCCGGGGCGAACCGCCCGGCGGGAACGCCCAGGTGCGGGAAGTTGCGGAAGTAGTCCAGGCGGGCGAGTCCCTCGGCGGGCAGCAGGGGCGGGCCGAGGCACTCGGGGGCCGCCAACTGCTCGGCCAGGCCGCGCAGCAGCGTGTCCAGACCGTGCAGGAGAGCCGTGTGCACGGGGTCGAAGGCGAGCAATCCGGCGCCGGGGCCGCGCAGTTGCGGCAGCGGCCGGGTGGTGGTGTTCATGCAAACCGCTTCCTGGGGATCGGGCGGGCGCGGAGAAGCCGGGGGTGTGCGGGGACGGCCCGACGGTGAGGTGCCGCCAAGCACGGTGCGCGGGCGTCGAGTTGTGGACAATAAGCCGTCGTGACGGGAGTTGTCTAGACCAAAGGAACGACGGTCGGCCGCGGGTCCGACGGGGTCGACCACAGGCTCAACGGTTCACGGAAGCAGGGTACTTGACAGCCACCTGCGGTCTAGACCAGTGTTCGAGCGCTCCCTGTGTCCCGCCGCGATCCCGGCCGACGAAGGGGAACGGCGCAGCCATGACCGCGCCGTACGCGTGCCCAGCCGATCCGCCTTCCGGATGTCGCCGAAGGACTCGCATGACCACCACCGCGCCCACCCGCACCCGTCGGCCCCGTCTGCACAGGGCCGCCACCGACCGGCCCTACTTCAGTGCCGACGGCGAGTCCTACCTCGCCCAGACCACCCTGCGGGAACTGGAGAAGACCCGTCCGCTGCGAGTGCTCTCCGCCGAGCAGTTCGCCCACTGGCAGACCTACGGCTACGTCATCGTCCGCGAAGCGATCCCGGCCGCCTCCGCACGCCGACTGCTCGATTTCACCTGGGAGTTCCAGGGCCTCGACCCCGACCGCCCGCAGACCTGGTTCGAGGACCGCCCCTGGCGATCCCAGCTCGACCGGCAACTGCACATCTACGGCTTCGTCGAGGCGTACCACCACCAGCTCCTCTGGGACAGCCGCCAGAGCAGCCGGGTCTACGACGCCTTCGTCGACGTGTGGGACAGCGAGGAACTCTGGGTCACCCTGGACCGGCTGAACCTCAACCCGCCCAACCGCGGCAACCGCGACCGCGCCCTGATCGACCCCACCGACCGCGGCTTCGACATCGAGTTGCACTGGGACATCGACACCACCCTCGGCGTCCCGCCCCAGCGGGTCCAGGGCATCATCGCCCTCAACGACACGAGCCCCGAGACCGGCGGCTTCCAGTGCTGCCCCGAACTCTTCCGCCGGTTCGACCGGTGGGCCCCGCTCCGGCCCGCCGGCCGCGACCCGCTGCGCCCGGACGTGGACCATGACGAGTTCCCCGTCGTCCGGCCCGACCTGCACCCCGGCGACCTGCTCATCTGGAACGGCCTGCTCGCCCACGGCGTGGCCCGCAACACCTCCGACAACGGCGTGCGGGCGGTGCAGTACCTCTCGATGATGCCCGCACTGGAGGAACACGACCGGCTGCGCACCTCACGGGTCGAGTCCTGGCGTCGCCTGCGCACCCCGCGCTGGAACCGCACCCTCGTCGGCGACCCCGTTCTGCACGAGTCCAAGCGCTACCCCACGGCCCGGCTCGACGCCCTCGGCAGCCGTCTGCTCGGGCTCGCCTCCTGGCACGAACCAGAGGCACCCGCGAACGCCGAGGAGCGCGCGTGCGCCGCATCTGCCTGACCCTGCCCACCAACCGGCCCTGCGCATCCGGCATCGCCGACCTGGCCCGGGAAGCGGCCTACGGCGCCCGCACCTTCGGCGTCGAAGCCCACGTCCTCGTGCTGGACTCGGCCGACGAGGCCGCACGCGCCGAGCACCGTGCGGTGATCGCACACCTGCCACCCGTAGCCGGCGTGATCGTGCACCACCTCGACGAGGAGGCCCAGCGGGCCCTGCTGCGGGACCTCACCGCCACCGCCTCGCCCACCGACGCCGAGCGTCTGCTGAAGCTGCTGCTGCCCGACGGCGTCTCCTACGGCGCCTGCACCGACCGTGCCTTCCTCCTCGCGGAGGTCCTCGGCTGCGCCTCGGTGCACCGAAGGGACTCCGACAGCCGATACCAGCGGCACAACGGCGAGACCGTCTTCCCGATCCGGCACGAACTGGCCTTCCTCGACACCACGGCGTCCGAAGCCGCGGAGCGGGTGTCCCTGCGCCGGTTCGACCCCGGCGCCGGCGGCCGCCGAGTGGCCCTGGTCGGCGGCTCGTTCATCGGTGACATGTCCGTCGACCTCGACGCGGTGCGCCGGCGCGACCCGGCGGCGTACGAGCGGCTCATCGCTCTCACCGTGCCCGACGACCACCCGGCGATGTGGCGCGCCACCCTCGTCGCCGAGGCCTTCCGCGGCGGGGGAACGGCACCCTTCGCGCAGGACCGCACCACGCTCACCCGGGTCCCGGCCACCCGCGTCGACATGTGCAACGTCGCCCTGTCCCGCGCGGTGTACAGCAGGGTCCCCCTGCCTCCGGCCACCGAGACCGTCGGCAGCGACTACTTCCTGCTGAACCTGGTCCACGCGGCGGCGCTGCCCGGCGTGCTGCACAACCGGCACATCGTCAACCACCACACCCCGGACCGGCGCACCGACAGCGGGTTCCTCGCCTACCAGATCAGGCTCGCCAAGTACTTCCTGGCCGTCCCCCGGCTCCACGAGATCCACACCGCGCTGCGCGATCCCGGGACGCGCCTGCTCGACGAGGACGGCCGGTTGCGGACCGGCGCCGTCGCCGCCGCGGTACGTCGCAACACCGCCGACACCCGCCCGGGCGACATCCACCGGCTGGACACCCTCGACGCCGTCCACCGGAGCCTCGGCGGACGCTGGACCGAGGCCGCCGACCTGCTGGCGGCGCACCGCGACCGGCTCCGGGCCGAGGCCCGCACCGACATGGCGGACTTCGCCCTCCTGCTCGACGCGTGGCCCGCGCTGATCCGCGCCGCGCGCACCAGGGAGCCGGTGAGCGGACGATGACGACCGACGCGCCCGACACGCCGCCCGAAGCGGATCGGAACTCCTGGACCGAGCACACGCACCGCGTGGCCTACCGCGGCGGGACCGCCCGGCGCGGCCCGCTCGCGGTCGGGCAGACGAACATGATCCGCTGCATCCTGCGCGACGACCCCGTGCAGATCAACATCCACGACGTGTGGCCGGCACCCGACGCCACCAGCGTCGAGCGCGCTCTCGACGCACTGCGCGTCCTCGTCGAACGCCACGAGGCCCTGCGCACGACGTTCCCGCACCACGGCGGCGACCTGCCCGACGAGCAACAGGTCGCGGCCGCCGGCACGTTCGACGTCGTCGAGCGCGCCCACCACGCCTGGCCCGACGCACCGGCCCGCTACGCCGAGTCCGTCGCCCGCCGGTCGCGCCACGGCCGCTTCCGCCTCGACCGCGACTTCCCCCTGCGACCGACCCTCCTCACCCGCGACGGATCCGTCACCCACGTGGCGCTCGCGGCCAGCCACGCGGCCACCGACGGCACCGCGCTCGCGATCTTGCACGACGAATGGCGCGCCCTGGTCACAGGCGCCACGCTCCCCGCCCCGGCCGCCCTCACCACCCCGCTCGACCTCGCCGCCGAGGAGACCTCGCCCGCCGGCCGCCGCAAGACCGAAGCCTCCCTGCGGTACTGGGAACGCGTGCTGCGCACCGCGCCGCAGGCAATGTTCGCCGAACCACGGCTGCGCGCCGGGGAACACGCCACCGCGCAACTGTCCCTGCGGTCCCTGCGGGCCGGACGCGCCCTGCGCGCCGTCACCGCCCGTACCGGCAGCCCCGCCGCGACCGTCCTGCTCGCCGCATGGAGCACCCTGGCGGCGCACCGGGCGGGACAGAGCACGTGTGTGGCCGCCGCACCGACCTCGAACCGCGGCCGCTCCGGCCTCGCCCGCAGCGTCAACACCCTCTCCCAGGACGCGTTGCTCAGCCTCGACGTCAGCGGCCCGACCTTCGACACGGTGCTGCGCAAGGCGTGGGGCGCGGCACTGGACGCCTACCGGCACAGCAGATTCGACTCCGTACAGCTCTGGAACATGATCGACTCGGTGACGCGCGAACGCGGCAGCCGCTTCGCCCGCGACGTCGTGTTCAACGACGTGAGCAGCGTGCCGGCCACCTCCGTCGGCACGGCGGCTTCTCCCGAGGCCGTGAGCCCCGAACTGTCCCTGACCTGGGGCCCGGAGCAGGAACTGCCCACCAGACTGCTCACCTTCGTGTACGCGCTCGAGCCGGAGCTGCGCCTGTCCCTGTGGGCCGACCCCGCGCTCTTCACCCGCGAGGAGGCCGAGCGCTATCTCATGGGACTCGTCCGCCTGCTGGAGGCCGCCGCATCCGCGGACGTGACGCTCGCTGAGCTCACCGCCGTCACCGGGGTGCGCCCGGCGACGCGCGACGCCGACTGGATCCAGATCGACGGCTGCTGGATCTCGCGCACGGCTGTCGAACAGGCCGTCAGCGAGGCGGCGGGCCATCTCCCTGCTCATGTCGCGGTCACGGACACCCTGTCCGGCGCCGCACCGGGCACCCCGCGCGACCCGGGCATAGCCGACCAGGGCGGCACCGGACCGGCCGAGCCGGACAACCCGGCCGGCACCCGACCGGACGGGCGGAACCGGCGTCTGACGGTCTTCGTCGCCGCGCCCGACGCCTCCGCCGTGACCCCGCGCACTCTGCACACCGCCGTCATGGCCCAGGTCGCCACCCGGTCCGAACTGCTCGCGCCGCACCACTACATCCTCGTGGCGGACACCCCGCGCGACGCCGCCGACACCGCGGCCTGGCACCGCCTGCCCGTCCTCGTCGAAGGGAACGGCCGCGAACGGCCGATGTGACATGACCACCGACCACGCCCCCGACACCGTGCCGAGCCCATGGCGCTCGGCCCCCTTCCGGCTGTTCTTCACCGCTCGCAGCGCCTCCCTGCTGGCCGACGGCATGCTGATGGTCTCGCTGACCACCGCCGTCCTCGCCACCGGATTCGGCCCCTCGGGCGTCGGTTACGCGCTGGCGGCGTGGATGGCACCAGTCGTGCTGCTCGTCCTCATCGGCGGAGTGCTGGCCGACCGGTTCTCCCCACAGGTCACCATGGTCGCCGCCGACGTACTGCGAATGTTCGCCATGCTGATCATGGCGACACTCCTGGCCCTGGGAGACCCTGAGCTGTGGCAGATCATGGCGCTCATGGCGCTCAGCGGAGCCGCGACCGCCCTCTTCCAGCCGGGTCTCGCCGCGCTCGTGCCGCAGGTCGCCGAGGACATCCAACGGGCCAACGCCCTGCTGCGCGTCTCGGAGGCGATGAGCGCGCTGCTCGGCCCGGGCCTGGCCGGCCTGCTCGTCGCCTACTGGGACGTCGCGGGCTCCTACACGGTGATCGCCGGCGCCTACGCGCTCAGCGCCATCGGCCTGCTTCCCCTGCGCCGCCTCGCCACCGCCCGTGACGAGGAGACCGCACCCATCTGGCACCGGCTGGCGGTCGGCTGGCGCGAGTTCCGCTCCCGTGACTGGCTGTGGTCCGTCATCCTCATCTGGTCGGTGTTCGGGCTGTTCGTCTTCGGTCCCGCGCTGCCCCTGGGCGCCGCGCTCATCACCGAGCAGCACGGGGCCAACGGATACGGATGGATCGCCTCCGCGGACGGCGCGGGCACGATCGTCGGTGGTCTGCTCGGTCTGCGCGCCCGGCCGCGCAGACCGGTCGTCGCCGGAGCGCTCGCCATGCTGATGTTCGCCCTCAACCCGCTGGCCCCCGCGCTCGGCTGGTCCTTCGCCGCCACCGCGGCGGCTCACGTCCTGGGGGGCTGCGGGTTCGCGTTCTGGGGCGTGATGTGGGCTACGAGCATCCAGACGCACATCCCGCTCACGGTCCTCAGCCGCGTCTCCGCCTACGACGTGGCGGGCTCCATCATGGTCATCCCGCTGGGCCGAGCCCTGTCGGGTCCGGCCGCGGAGGCGTTCGGCGCGGCCCACGTGCTGGAGTTCTCCGCGGTGGCCGCCGTCGTGCTCCTCACGACGATGGTGGCCGTCCCGGCGATCCGCCGCCTCGGACGCGAGCCGTCGAAAGCGGCCCCCGCACCCCTGGCGCCGCTGGCACCGGCCGACTAAAGGGTGTTGCAGAAGGCACAGTTCTGGGCATTTTGCCTGTATAGGTGGGGTGTTGAGGGCTGAGCCGTTGTGGGCGGAGATGTTCACCGGCTTGCGGATGGACCGGTTCGCGAAGCTGGTGAAGGCGGTACGTGAACGGGGCGGGAACGGGCCCGGCGGCGGCCGGCCGTGGTGTCTGCCGCTGCCGGACCGGGTGCTGCCGGTGGCCGTGTACTACCGCACGAACCTCACGATGCGGCAGCTCGCGCCGCTGTTCGGCATCTCGCCGGCGACGGTGTGCCGGGTCATCCAGCGGC